>DAOMZH010000006.1:0-50992 GCA_035437985.1 Polyangium sp. (in: bacteria)
GAGTCCTCGCGTTTTCGGGGATCACTCTCGATAATTTCGACATTGGCCAATGGTTTGCCTTGACCCACCACCAAGGACACGAGTGTTTGCAAGGCTGCAACGAGGACATCGTGCGCCCCGTGTTCGACGGAACGTAACAAAGAGGCATCCTCACGCAATGCAGAACGAGACGCATTGGTGGGCAATTCATCGACGTCGATCGCGACGCGAATCGGCAGATCGAATTGTGCATTCGGTACGATGGGCAAAATCGGGGCCGGGACAAACGGTTTGCGCAACAGCACGACGCCGAGTTCGAGCCATTCGACTTGCGCACTTGCTGGCGTTTCGAGGATTTCCAAATACCCGCGACGCACCTCGCGCAGCTGCAGAGGCACGCGCAACAAGGCCTTGGGGCGCGGAGGCAGAATAAAATCCGACCCTCGCGAGGTGATTTTTAATGGTGCAGCATGGATTGCCTCGGCCAGAAGCGTGATTTCACGAGGTATTTCTCGGTTCGCTGCGCGCTTGAGAACGCTCACACCAAGACGACGACGCACATGAACCCGCATACCTCGCGCGGGCATGCCCTTTGGCGGCGTAATCCATTCAATGCTCGGAAGCGCGCCATCCTCCGATTCGAGCACCGACGGTACGAAGCGAACTTTGGCGACTTTTTCATTTTCGGACGAACGTACGTAAATATCGACAAACGCCGGGACAAGACCCAATGCTGCATTCACTCCCAAAGCCAATCCCCGCAAATGCCGATCGGTCGTATGGCCATCACCCAGCACGTGATCGAGCAGCCGCGGCAAATCATTGGGAGTTGCCGGATGGCCGTCGAAGGTCAGGAGGACATCGTCCGCATCATAATCGACATCCAGCGTCGTAGCCTTGGAAGCAATCGCCGCGCGGGCGATTTCGGTCGCATAAAGATGCAAGTCGACGAGCAAGTGTTCACGCAATTTGGCCAATGCCCGACGCGCATCCACGCGAATGCGCCCACGAGCGACGACCTGGCGTTCATTGTCGGTCGGAATGCTCATACGACCTCCATGGCCGCAATCGAAAACAATGCATCAGAATACGCCCCGTCGGCATCCGAGCGCGCCAAAAGCAAAAAGCGAAGCAACATGTGCGCCGCAAAAAATGTGTCTTTTTCCGCATGCTTGCGGGCCAATTGCACAGCTTCGTTCGTCGTGACGAGCCAAAGCTGACCATCGGGACGAGCATTCGACCAACCATCTTCGGCATATTCTTTCGGAATCAGATAAAGTCGTTCTCCGACACGTCGCGGAGGGCCGTTGCCAAGGACGCAAGGCGCTTCGAGGGCTGCTTTCGGAGTCGCAAAGGATATCGGACGAGCGCCCAAACCCAAAGCGAGAAAATGGTTTTCGAGTGCCAAACACAAGGCCCCATCGGTGCGGCTCAGGGACTTTTCCGGCAACTCTTCCAGCAAAATGAAATTCCTTTCCGGAGTGATGGGTCCGGGAAGGGGAATACGCATGGCCAACATCGAACGAATCGAGGAATCTGGAGCCAATAACACGGGATGCCCAGCCTTCGACATTGCTTCGACGAGCTCACTCGGCGTATCAACGACATACATGCCTTTGTACGACATGATTTCCTTCAACGACATGACGTTCGAATCTCGCCACGGGGCAGCCAGCGGGAACATGACTCGAGATTGCGGAACACTCAAAGGGTGGGTCAGCGAAGCCTCTAAAAACGCCGCATAAGAGGCGAGCAATTCGGGATCGTACGGTGGTTTGGCTTGGGCCAAATCGCGCGCGGCGCGGGAGAGGCGAGAACTCAATTCGCGCTGCAGAGATTTTTCGACGAGTTCGCGAGCCTTCGTTATGATGCGATTAAATGCCTTGTCCCGTAAAACATTGTCCCGACTCAGCGTGTGCCGCAAATGGGGACTGTCCACCCGGAGACGAACGTTCGCGAGGTCCGGATGCAATGGTTCGTCCGTCTCGAACAGCGTGAGACCTCGATTGTAAAATCCAACGAACGTTTGCTTGCCCTTTGCGGGATCGTCTTCCGCGACTCCGGCGGTCAAAAATCGGTCCGTACCGAGTGAAGGTCCAACGACGAAACGTTCTTTGTCGCGGTTCGTCTGGACGTACAAGGAGGAGGGTACAGTGAGGGGCAAATCGATACGACGCTTGGCAGCCGGGTCATTACGGTCATGGTCTACGGAGCTGAATTCGATGGGCACAGCAGCAAAACGACACCACCGGGAGAGGGATATCTCCAAACGGCGCCGATGTTCATCGAATTTCTCGGCGTCCATGGATTGATGCAGGGTCACGACGGTGCCCGAATTTTCGAGCGGGGCGAGCTTTTCGATTTCATAACGGTGATCGCGAAAGAGACGAATTCGATAACGCTGACCATCGCGCCACGTATCGACTTCGACCGTTTCCGGATCAATCGCAAATACGCTGACAAAGCCGACTCCGTATTTACCAATCTTCGACGAATCGCCTTCTTTGGACGAATTGAAGAGCGTGAGCAATGGGCCGTCGATGGTTGCCCGCGTCATTCCTACGCCGTCATCGTGAAGCGCCGTCGTGACGATGCCTCCGGCCCGTTCCACACGCACCGAAAGCGCACTCGCCCCGGCGTCAATGCTGTTTTGCACGAGCTCGCGAACGAATGCGTAGGGGTCGGCAAACTGCCGCACCATCTCGGCAACAGCGCCAGTTTCCGGTCTTTCAGCAACGACTTGTTTGCGTGCAGTTCGAAAGGGCATGACGACAGGGCGAAACGTATCATGATTCGCAAAAAATATCTTCGAATCTCACTACATGAGAATCGAGCACCGAAGTGCTACTCGTCGAACCCAAATTGCACGGGAGATGACTTCTTCCGCGTATTGTTCGTCGGCTCCACGGGTCCGGGCGCATTCAAGTCAATCACGGCCGGAGTCGCCCCGTTTTCCGCAATCATTATCGACTTTTCGGTCGCCCTTTCGCCTTTCCACACTCGGACGCGTCGGACATCACCCAGCTTGCCTTCGAGGTCCACCAAACCATCGCGACGTTCGGTAACTTCGCCATCGATTTCGACGCGAGCATCACCGGGCAACACGACCAAGGCTACGCGCATTTCATTGGCTGAACGGAGTTTGCCCTCGCGACGCGGGGCAACCTTCGAATGCACGGGCACATTTTTCGCGCTGTCGCTCGCTACGAGCGCTGGCGCGGACGAACCCGAGGTTGCATCTCGGTCACCGCAGGCCGAAAGGACGAACACCGCCGCGGACAAGGAAAAATACAGCAATGATTTCATGGACCTTGCTCCGACGTCGCGGGTGTACGATCATGCTCTTTCTCGCAATTGACGTAATGCTCGTGGGCGGTATTGGGTAACTCACCCAAATAGGTGACCCGCATGTCGGCGGGTAAACAATCCTGATTGCGAGATTCAATCTCGTGAGTGAGTCTTTCTGGATTGATTGAGAAAATGCGCGCACCACGCTGAGCCCCGACCGTGAGAATGCGTCTGTCTTCGTCAATGAAGGCCATTGCGAGAACGCTTTCACCTTTGACGCGCAAAATTGCATCGCCTCGACCATCGGCCCGCCAAACCTCGAAGCCCCCGTCACGTAATGCGAACGCGAGCCATAAACCATTCCTACTCGTCTCGACCCGGGCCAATGGTTTGCCGACGTTCCAAATCATGAGGGGCGATCCCGTCGTCGTATCCCACGATTGCGCAGTGCCATCTTCGGAGACGGTCACGACCGTTCGATGATCGTTCAGCCATGACGAACCCATGACGCGAGCCGCATGCCCTTGCAAAACAATGCTCTCGCTCGGCGTTTCGACGGACCAAACACGGGCCGTGTGATCCATGGACGTCGTCACGATTTTCT
Source organism: Polyangium sp. (in: bacteria) (assembly GCA_035437985.1). Taxonomy (GTDB): domain Bacteria; phylum Myxococcota_A; class Polyangia; order Polyangiales; family Polyangiaceae; genus Polyangium. Next base: position 3,872 of record DAOMZH010000006.1, read on the forward strand.
TGCCGTCGTGGCTCCACGAGGCGCTCGTGAGTGCATCGGTATGTCCGGACAATCCAACGTTCGAGCTGCTGGTCGTTTCGAGGGTATGCAAGCGGGCCATTGGTTCGTCGCCGAGTGTGACGAGCCGAGTGCCATCGGGGCTCCAGACGCAATTTCGCACGATCCCTGAATGTCCGGTGAGCACGATTGGTTGGGCATTTCCGTGCACCGTAATGATTTTCGCCGTGTTGTTGAAGAGGGCTACCGCGACGCGGGAACCATCGTGATTTGGTGTGGCGCTCGATATCCATGTGCCTGGCGATTCGAACAAAACCCGCTCATCCTGTCCGTCGAGCGACCAACTGCGCACTGCATGGTCATCGTACGCGACGAAAGCGAATTTCGACAAAGCGTCGAGACGAACGCTATGCGCAACGGGAGCGCGGTCACGGGCCAACGATTCCAAACTTCGAAGCCTCCAAATGGTTGCGGTCTGGCCACGTTGCGCGCCTTCTTCAGCCGATCCTGCGGTCAAGATGCGCATGCCGTCAGGGCTGAATGCGGCCCCAGAAAACCACATCCGATTGCCAGGTAAAACCAGGGCTTCGCCACCTTCGGTCGGCCAAACCATGGTCGACTCATCGCGCGAAGCGGTTACGACATATTTTCCGTCGGCTCGAAAAGATACATTGGTGAGTGGTGCGGAATGCGCCGCAAGAACCGCGGGATTGTCCGGACGATCCAAAGTCCACACGCGGGCCGTGCCGTCGCCGGATGCTGTTGCGACTTTCGTTCCGTCTGGATGCCACGCGCCATGAACGACCTCACCACGATGCCCTTCGAGCACGATGGTTTTGGAGTTTTTCGCGGTTGACCAGATACGGGCAGTCTTGTCGGCGGAAACGGTGAGAATGAGGCTGCCGTCGGGGCTTGGCACGCCAAACACCACAGCTTCGTCATGATCTTTGAATTCGAATTCGACGGCTCCATCGCTGGTCCAAATCCGTGCGGTCTTGTCTTTGGAGGTCGTGAGAACACGTTTTCCGCCACTGAAAAACGTCGCGGAGGTGATGTCGGCCTTGTGTCCTTTCAAGGAGGCGACTTCGTGACCATCGGCTTTCCAGATGCGCACATCGTCGCGAATGGATGAAGTCAGCAATCGATCGCCATTTGGGCTCCAACTTGCGGCCCGTAATGGTCCGGCACGCACGTCGATGATGACTGGTTCCGCGGCGCCGTCGAGCTGCCAAATTCGCGCGGTGCCATCCTCGGATGCAGTCACGAAATGCGTATCGTCGCGATTGAATTCGACCGAGCGCACGGGACCTCGGTGGCCGGAAAAGACCCGTGGATCGCCTCGACCCGATGCATCCCACACGTGCACCGTGCCATCAACCGAACCAGCAACGATCCACTTCCCCTTATTGCTCCAAGACAAACATTCGAGAGACTTATTCGCCCCGCGCAGGGTCACCTCGTGACCACTCGAGTCATAACGCAAGCGTGGCGTTCCGTCGCTATTCTTTATGGCTTCATAACCTTGCAATGCGTCGTTGGCCATTTCCAACCATCCGCGAGCATCGCCTGGATTTTGCACGGCCGACAAAAGCTTTGCCGCCCAGCGGCGTTGTCCCGTGAGGGCCAATTCGCGATACCCCGCCAACTGACGCGCATCCGACGCTTCGACGGCGCGCTTTTTTGCCTCGCCCATGGCCCGTTCCGCATTCTCGCGCGCCCGCTGCGCTGCTGCGGCTTCCTCACGAGCTCGCACAGCCAATGTCGACACGACGATTGCCACGACGGCGAGCGCTCCTACGGCGCCCACTGCAATGCGTCGACGCCACCGACGCGTGCGCTCGGAATATCGAATCACCGCATGTAAGAATCGTTCTTCACGTGGTCCCAAACTCGTCGTTTGTGATTCTGTGGGCGAACTTTGCCGCCGCTCGAGCCATTGACCGGCTTCGATGGCTGCCCGATCGCGCCAGAGCAACCCTTCGGCCTCGTCATTTTTTTCCCATTGTGTCGCCGCAGTCCGCAATTGCGCTAAAAACTGCGCATCTTGCTCATTTTCATCGAGCCATTGTCGCAATTTCGACCAACGCTCGATCAACGACTCATGGGTCAATTCAATGATTTTTCCGGCTTGATCATCACTCGATTCGATGGAAACCAGACGCGCGACCGCCAGACGATCAATGATGGAATCGACTTTCGACGTATCTGCATCGAGCGCATGCAATTCTCCCATTTGCACGATTGCACGTGTACGTTCGGGCGTGACGAGGCGCATGAGAATGGAGCGCACGAGTCTTTGTTCCGGCGCGGCAAACCCTTCGATGACCGCATCCGCATGCGCCGACAAAGCACCCGCAATGCCCCCGAGGGCTCGATAACTCTGGCGCGTGAGAATACGCGCCTCCGTATCCCGCAATTCCCAAAGTTTCGTCGCGGTGAACTGAAGCAAAGGCAGCGGGCTTTTCGTCCCTTCCAAATCGGCCAGCATCTCCGAGCACAATTGTTCGTCCTCGAATTTGTACCGCACGTTTTGGAGAGGTTTTACCAATGCATCCAGCAGCCCTTCGCGACCGAGCGGGGGCAAAAACACGAGCCCCCGGGTCACTTCCTCCATGAATCGACGATCACTGCTCAAGCGATCCAAAAAGTCTGCCCGAATCGTCACAATGACGCGAAGTGGAGAAGATGCATCGTCCGCAACGCCTTCGATACAAGCACAAAATGCCGCCCGCTCGGCTGGGTCGATGCCCAATGTATGCAATTCCTCTAATTGATCGACGAACAATACGATTCGATGTTCGGCTCCTCTTCTTCGGCAACGACTTCGTAATCGTGCTCCGAGATATCCGGGCTGAGTTCGCAGCGTTTCGACGATTGCATTCACGTCGTCCCCCGCTTCTGCGGAAGAATCGGACATGAATGCCAAGACATCGGCCAATGCAGACAGCGGACGCCTTCCCGGGCGAACGACGAACGTTTCCAATACCTTGCCAGCCTGCTTCAAAGCCGGAATCACGCCTGCCCGCACGAATGACGATTTTCCTGCCCCCGATGGCCCAGCAATCGATACGAGTTGCTGTTGACGTAATTTCCCGACGACCATGGCAATGTCGCGATCTCGGCCGAAAAAACGCCGCGCATCGGCTTCTTGAAATGCAGACAGCCCAGCAAATGGCGAGGCATCGTCGACGACCGGTAATGACTCGTTCGGTCGCGATTGCAGCTTTTCGAGCGCGGATTGCAATTCCGCAATGGATGCATATCGATCGTCGCGATTCTTGAGCAAACAACGATCGACGATTTCCGCTAGAGGCCCAGCATCCGGACACGCTTGCCGCAAACTCGGCATTGGAACACTCGCGTCAACGACTTTTGCGAGTTGCATCAACGTGACCGGCTCCAAAGGATGCTCGCCCGAGACCAACTCGTACATGATGATTCCCACGGCCCAGATATCCGTGCGTCCATCGAGAACCGCGCCAAGCCATTGCTCGGGAGACATGTACGGCATTGTCCCGCTCAATGCAGTTTGGTGGTTCATGCCGCCTTGCTCGTGGGGCGAAGTCGTGTCGGAGGGCGCCCGCGGCAAACCTTGATTCATTTGCTTGGCAATTCCAAAATCGAGAACCTTGATTTGGCCGCTCGTCGAGAGCAGAATATTCTCCGGCTTCAAATCACGGTGAATGATGCCCATTTCGTGTGCGCATCCAAGGGCCCGCACCACCGGGAGCATGAGTTCCATGACCCGATGCGGAGTTTGTCGTTCCCGCCGTTCGAGTATCGCCCGTAAGGTTTGTCCTTCGACATATTCGAGCACCATGTACGGATACGTCTCGAGGTAGGGATACCCATCGAGCGCATCGACATCGTAAATGACCACGATATTTTCATGTCGACAATGCGCCGTCATGCGGGCTTCGCTGAGAACGCTCCGACTTTGCGTATCTTCAGCCGCCAATAGAAACTTGATCGCCACAAGACGCCCAAGGCGCGTATCACGGGCGAGAAAAACCGTGCCCATGCCGCCCGAGCCGAGCTTGCGAATAATTTCGTAATGCTTGACGACCGTGCCCGCACCTATCGGGTGACCACCGCAATAGATTTCTTGCGATTCGGTGTCGTTCACGCCTCGCGACACAGACTTCGGTCCCTCCGGCATCGTTGGACCCATCGCCATCGAGCTGAGCACTTGAGCCGAGTTCGTCGGAATGGACTTTCGAGGACCATCTTCACGAGGAGCCTCTGCATCGGATCCGGGCGCAGCGGGATTTGCAGAGCTCCGGTGCGTGAGTGAATCAACCATGGTCGATACCGAAGGATGAGCATACACGAATGTCGGTGCTCGGGTAAAATTCTGACACGACCAGGAAACCAGCGCAAAAAAAGTTCAATAAGTTTGACAAATGGCAATAATCATGCTGCATTCATCAACGGTGGCTTGCAGAGTATCACGTCATTTCATTTGCATATTCGCGCTGGCGACATTGGCGTTCAGCCCCTCGTTTGCTCACAGTGCCGAGCCCGAACCCGCCGCGGATTCGATCGAACAGGCCAAAGCTCATGCAAAAGCAGGAACTGCTTTTTTGCAAAAAGATCAGTACCGCGAGGCTCTCGAAGAGTTCCGCAAAGCAATGGCCCTGAAACGCACACGGGGAGCCGTTGGGAGCGTCGCCTCGACGTTGAAGTTGCTCGGGCAATACGACGAATCCCTCGAGACATACGAAGATTTGTTGAATGAATTCAAAGATCTACCAGCACCTTTTTTGGCCAAGGTCAATGCCGAAGTCGCCGAATTGCGCGCGATGATGGGTACTCTCACCGTGCATGGAGATACGCCCGCTGGCTCGACGCTATTCGTCGATGATCGCCTCCGCGGCAGATTCCCCCTTCCCGAGCCGCTCCGATTGGCACGAGGCATCCGCAATGTGCGCCTGGAAAAAGACGGATTCGAGCCCATTGCGGCAACTGTGGACATCGTTGCGAGTCAAGAGCGGCGGCTCGAATTAAAAGCAACGACGAGGCGGGGGCGCCTGACCGTACGAGAAAGGCACAATTGGCCTCTACAAGTCGAAATTGACGGACGCGATGTGGGACTCGCGCCATGGACGGGTTTTACCGAGCCCGGCGAACACCGCGTGCGCATTCATGGATTTCTCGGACTGGAAACGCTCGCCACCTGCGACGTGCCCGAGGCAAACCCTGGTGAAACGCTCGAATCGCCACGCTCCGGCGTCAAGATGGAGTCACCGCGGTCCAAAACTTTCGTCGAGCTTTACCAGGATACGGAAATCGTGCTCAGCGCCGTGGATACGGATGCGTCACTGCGCGTCGAATCAACACCTCCCGGTGCCTTGGTCATGGTGGACTATGGCCAAGTAGGTTTGACGCCCTGGGAGGGTCGAGTACCGATAGGTGAACATATTATCGAAGTCAATGCCGACGGGTTTTACCCTACGAAACAAACGGTAATCATTGAACGCCGGAAAGAGCGCGAATTGGCGGTCGTGTTGTCGCCCAAAACTTCCCCAAAACAGGGAAGCCTCTCGAAAACCCGACTGGTATTGGCATTTTCGGGATTGGGATTGGGTTTGGTAGGCATAGGCACGGGAATCGCCACCGGTCGCGAGGCTGATACGCAGCTGAAGGAACTGGCCGAACGTTGTGGAGGAACCACGTGCACACAGGCGGAGACGCCAAGACTCAATCAAATCAGCGTGCTGGCAACGACATCGACCACGGCTTTCGTACTTGGTACAGCAGGAATCGTGGGCGGATCACTCGCGTGGGTCATCATGCCCGCGCGTAAAAAGGTGGGTCTGAACAATCATTGGCTGCCCAATCTCGATGTCCGGATGGGTTTGTCGGGTTTTCAAATCGAGGGGAAATTTTGATGAACACTTCGTGGCATCATGGCCGACGAGTCGCAGCCTTGCTCCTGGGTGCCGGAATCATCACTTTCGGCTGCGACAACGTGTTGAATATCGACCAGTACTCGACAAACGGATGCCCCGCTCCGGGCACGAAACAATGCTTTGACAACACACTCAAAGTTTGTCTGGTCAATGGTCAATGGCAAGCGGAGCGGGAATGCTCGATACAATGCGCGACGGACCGGTGTATTGATTGCGTACCAGGGACGCTCGAATGCGACCAAACGACAAATAGCTTGAAGACCTGCGGATCCGACCGCCAGTGGAGCTCCGAAGAATGCAGGGGGCAAACGTGCGTCGTCGATCATTGTCAGGGAATCTGCGCTCCCGGACAACGTTGCACGGATACTTTGCATGTCGAATCATGCGTTGATGGACAATGGGTCCAAAGTGTGACGTGTAGCCAGGTAGCTCAGTGCATTGGGGGCGAGTGTCGTGAATGCATCGATGGAGAAGCCCGCTGTAATGAGTCGACAGTCGAGACGTGTTTGAAATCCAAATGGCTCTTCGCCAAAGATTGCAGTGCGGCAGGGGAATGGGGTAGCGTTTGTCTCACCCCTGCATGCGACGGAACATGCGCCGGAGTATGCTCCGGAGATTGCGCCGCAACATGCACCGGAGAATGTGCCGCGGGAAGGAGTCGCTGCTCGGAAAATGTCTCCGAAACGTGCAGCTCCGATGGCTATTGGCAACGCACGGATTGCTCGACGCTGTATCAAACATGCAATCTAGAAACCGGGTTGTGTGCCGGCGAATGTGCATCGACAAGCATGCCGATGTGCGAGGGGAACATATTGAAATCCTGCTCGACCGACGGACAATGGGTATACGAAGATTGCGGCTCGACTCGATCGTGCGTGGTGAATCAATGCGTGTCCTCGTGCGGACCAACCAGTGCTCGCTGCAGTGGGAATCAGGTCGAGGTTTGTGGCGCCGAAGGAACCTGGACGGCGGTCTCCACGTGTGCTGGGAGCTGCGCGGATGGCGTGTGCGTACGATCTACATGTGATTGCGGGCCAAACCAAAACCGCGATTGTTGCGCCGCTCCTTTCGTTCCCGGAGGCACATTTCAACGCGGAAATGCAAGCACTGCCCACGCTTCGATCAGTCCTTTTCGCCTCGATGCTTATGAAATTACCGTCGGTCGCTTTCGCAAGTTCGTCTCGATGTACGACCCGACCTCCATTCCCGACGGCGCTGGTGCCAATCCGCACGTTCCTGGCAGCGGATGGAAAGCGGAATGGAGTGCATTATTAGCACCTGATAAAATCTCACTCACGACAAACCTCACTTGTCATCCATCGAGTACTTGGACGAACATTCCCAATGCGAACGAAGACCGGCCGCTAAATTGTTTGTCTTGGTATGAAGCATTCGCCTTTTGCATTTGGGATGGTGGATTTCTCCCAACGGAAGCCGAATGGAACTTCGCCGCTGCTGGCGGCAGTGAACAACGCGAATATCCTTGGTCCATTCCCGCAACGAGCAAAGCAATCGATCTCGATTACGCGGTATTTCAATGCCTTCAAACTGGCAGCTTCGATTACAATGATTGCGTCCTCGCCCAATTGCCCAATGGAGGATCCCGTTCGCCCACGGGCGATGGAAAATGGGGGCACAAGGACCTGGCCGGGAGCTTGTTCGAATGGACGCTCGATTATTTCGATCGAATCTATCCGGGCGGCAACGATTGTCAGGACTGCGCGAGACTCACTACCAGCATGAGTTCAGATCGCGTATTACGTGGAGGAGGTTGGAACGGAACGACCTCGATGCTCTACACTCACGCTCGCGCGCAATCGTCTCCAGCACAAAGACAATGGTTCGTCGGGGCACGTTGTGCGCGAGGGTTATGACATGAAAAACTTTTTTGCTCGAAGTATCTTCATCGCGTCGACCCTCGGCTGCTTTCTGGCTCCGACGCCTAGCGCATCCGCCCCACGGGCCAATACATTACCACCCAATCTCAACGCGTCGGTTGTGTGGAATCTGGACGCCACGCTTGTCGGGTTGAATAGCAAACGGTTTGACCTCACTGGTCAATCCGTAGCCATTGACAATAACACGATTGTCGTGGGGGCCCCCAACGCAAGCACCAATACCGCAATTTCGGCCGGCGCAGCTTATGTTTTCGTGCGCAGCGGCAATTCATGGGTCGAAGAAGCCAAACTCCAAAGCCCGAGTACGATGATCGAAGACAACTTCGGAGCCGCTGTTGCGATCGTCGGTGATACAGCTGTCGTTGGAGCTCCGCTCTATGATGGCCCAGGGTTCAATATTGGCGCGGCCTACGTGTTCGTGCGTAATGGTACGACGTGGACGCAACAAGCCCAACTCGTACCTCCAATAAATGGAGACGGTTATGCGTTTGGCACGTCAATCGCTTTCGATGGCGATACTATCGCCATCGGCGCTGCCGGGTATGGCGGCACGCAACCGGGTCATGTGTTCATTTTCGGACGCAATATGAACACCTGGGATGCACGGGCCATTGTGACATCCCCAGTTTCGGTCAAGGGGGATGCATTTGGGAACTCCGTTTCTTTGTCGGGAAATTTTCTGTTCATCGGAGCTCCCAACGCAGACGGACTCGGTGCTACGGATGGAGCCGCCTTTGTTTTCCTCCGATCCGGTTCCAATTGGATAGAGCAAAAACGATTCGATTCACCCACCAATGGCCCGAATAGATCATTCGGCCGAGCGGTCGCCGTGAATGGCCTGACAGCACTCATTTCGGAGCTACCGATATCGATGGGGCAAACGCCGGGATTGGTGCACGTCGTGGAATTCGATGGAGCCGATTGGACGTTCCGAACGACATTGGGGGCGAGCGAGCCAAACCCCAATGATGATTTTGGTTGGAATCTGGCACTTGGTATCGACCGAGCAGTCGTGGGAGCCCGGCGCGCGAATGTGGACGGTCAATCGTTGACGGGTGCCGCATATGTATTCGGGCGCTACGGAACGGGATGGTCCTTCGAGGAGCAAATTGCCGAGCCAATGCCGGAAACGGATGCTTATTTTGGTGCGAATATGGCGCTTTCCGCCGAATGGCTGGTCATCGGTCGACCGGGATACGGTCAGGCGTTTTCTCCGGGAGCGGCCTACGTCTTCAAAGAGCAGCTCCTAGCCCAGGGAACCTCGTGCGCAAATACCATTCAATGCGCCATTGGTTTTACTTGTGTGGATGGCGTTTGTTGCGACGTACCTTGTCTCGGACAACCCGATGATTGTCTCGCATGCAGCCAGATGGCGGGCGGATTGGTGGACGGGACCTGCGGACCGGCGATCGCGGGAACGGTTTGTCGTTCTTCCGTCGGCATTTGCGACTCCAAAGAGCTCTGCGACGGAATCATGGCCGAATGCCCACCCGACATTCGAGTGGAAGGGTGTGTGGACACTGATTCTGACGGGATCTCCGATACCGACGAGATTCTTTTCGGCACCAATTCACAAGCAAGCGATAGCGACAACGACGGCGTATCCGACGGCCTCGAACCCGATTGGAACATCGATACGGACCGAGACGGATATATCAATGCACTCGACAAAGATTCCGACAACGATGGCTTGGAAGACGGCCTCGAAGTCAATCAGCTCATGACCGATCCGCTCGATTCCGATACGGATGATGATTGTTTGTTCGATGGCGAAGAAGACGCCAATCACAGCGGAACGATTGAAACGTTCGAAACGGACCCGCGAATACCGGATTTCGAAGGCACGTGCTGTACGGTGGACGCCGATTGCGGAACGTACATGAGTGGGTCGGTTTGTGGCAATGGCCGACAATGCGGTCCAGGTTGTCGGGGCACGAATGGCAACACGTGTCCCTCAGGTGCCTTCTGCTCGTCGATCGACAACGAACCTGGCCAGTGCATCACGGATAGTCCGTTTTCAAGCAGCAACGTCAGCACGAGTGGTACTGGCGGCAATGGTGGTGGCGGAGGAGCTGGAACAACCGTTGGCGGCGGAGATGTCGGCTGTGATTGTCGCTTGTCGACAACCGGCGAATTGCCACGAAGCGCATTCTTTTACGCCGCTTGTGTAATCGCTTTCGTACGTCGTCGAATCAAAAACACGCAGACCTTTGCGTCGGCAAAAAGCAGTGCTACGACACGGCGTCCTCGCGGAGAACACCCATGAAAAAAGCCCTCCCCGTCATCGTGCTCTTGGTCATCATCGGCGCCGGCGTGGCAGCATTCGCCTACCTGCGAAATCCCAATCGGGCAGCGTGTGTCCGCGTGGGCGAATTGTGCGGCGAAAAGGACGGCTCCAAAGAACAGCTCGATCAATGCACGAACCAAATCGAACAATGGCGCAAAGTGGCCGGTGACGAACCAGTCAACAAGGGCATTGCGTGCGTCGATTCCGCGAAAACGTGCGGAGAAGCCATGGGATGCGTCGCCGGAGCCGGCGTGAGTGGATTCAAAAACGTCGTCGATGATTTCTTGAAGGGATTCGGAAAAGCCACCAAGTGAATTTTTCCTTTCCACATGAATGATTTCGACGATCTCGTCATTGGCGCGGGAATGGCGGGCCTGTCCGTCGCGGCACTCCTCGCCCGCTCCGGTCGCCGCGTCCTCGTCCTCGAAGCTCACGATGTTCCTGGCGGTTACGCGCACACATTTCGCCTGCGCGACTTCCGTTTTTGCGCGCAAGTCCATTATATTTTCGGCTGCGGCGAAGGGGAAACCATCGGGCGCATTCTGAACAAACTCGACCTCGACCACAGCATTCCATTTCTTCGCCTGGACCCCGAAGGATTCGACCATATCGTCGTCGGCGGCGACAGGTTTCGCATTCCCAATGGTTTGCCCAAGTTTCGTGCACGACTCTTGCACCGTTTTCCCGCTTGGCGCGAACCCATTTTGCGGTACTTCGAAATCGTCACCGCGGTGGCCGAAGAATTGGATCGTACGGACGAACTCCCCACGCATTTGACCCCGCTGACGGTCCTTCGCTCTGCGTATCGATATCGCCATTTGCTGCGTTACGCCCGTTCGACGCTCGGCGATGTTTATGACGCCATTCAAGCCCCTCCCCGGCTTCGGGCCATTCTCGCTGGCCAATGCGGCGATTACCTCTTGCCACCGCGCGATGTGTCTTTTCTCTTGCACGTCGCGCTCGTGCACGGCTACGACCGCGGCGCATATTATCCGAAAAACCATTTTGGTCATTTTGTCGAAACGATCGCCGACACGATCCGAAAAACTCCTGGTTGTGCGCTTCTGCTCGAGCATGAGGTCGAACGAATCGTCGTCGAGCACGGGCGCGTCGCTGGCGTACGGACGAAAAGCGGGAAAACCTTTACGGCCAAGCGATATATCTCCAATGCCGACCCTCACCGCACGGCGTCACTGGCCGGATGGAATCACTTCCGTGCCGACGAAGACACCCGGTTTCATTACGAATACTCGGCGGGCACGTTCACGATGTATTTGGGTATTCGCGGAATCGACCTGCGGGACCATGGGTTTGGCTCGTACAACGTTTGGCATTATCCGGACGACGACATCGAAAAGCAATACGACAGGCAGCTCCAGCGAAATGACCTGACAAATCCTTGGTTATTCATGTCCACGCCCACGCTTCATTCGGACACGCCTGGGATTTGTCCGCCAGGACATCAAATTCTGGAGGTGGCCACAGCGTGTGATCACGCGTTTTTTGCCGCATTGCGCAGAAACGACCGGCGTACGTACAATCGCGAAAAAAAACGCATTCGGGAGACGATTTTGGACGTGCTCGAAACGTCGTACGTTCCTCGTCTTCGCCAGCACCTCGCTTTGCAAGTCGTGGGAACGCCCGCGACGAACGAGCGGTTTTGTCGGGCGCCACTCGGCAATTCATACGGCGCGTCACTCGTGCCGAAAAACATCACGCTGCATCGGCGTCCTTATCGGACCTCGGTCGATAATTTGTGGATCGTCAATGCCACGGCGGGAATGCCCAGTGTGGCCGGAGCGATGGGGGCAGGAGCGCGTTTGTACCAAGAATTGACGGGCGATCAAGGGTGACAGAAGGACAAACGCTGCCGCGCGCATGAATCACTTCGGCAGTCGGCCGAATCGAATGGTTGAAGCACGGCACTGCTGACGGCACACTCGATATCGCAATGCAGTGTTTGGCATGATTGAACCCAACGTGAGTTCCACATACCGGCGTCGAGTTTGTCGCCGTACACGCCTTGCGTTGACCGTTTGGTCAACTATCTCGTCCAGGTCGCTTTTCCCCGGAGACCTAGAAGCGCGGCACTTTCCCAGCAACTTCGCCAATGAAGCGCACTTCGACATCCGGGTATTGTTGACCGGTCGGTCATCTTAGGGGAGGTCCAAGGGGCCCGTCAAGAGGTGGGAAAGAACTCGGCAATTTTTTCGCTCTTTGGCAAAACCCGGCGTTTGGCAATGCATTTTTATGCAAAGAATCTGGCCCGACCCCTTGCGAAACCTGGAAACGAGGACCAGCGTGGAATGAATTGAAGCGCCCTCTGCGCTCGAGGAGCTCAGGTCGATGAAGGTTCGTGCACGAATCACGCTCTTGGTTGCAGCCGTTCTGATGATCACGGCGTCCGGGTGTGGCAAGAAAAACGCCGACGACAAATCCAAAGCTGCTGTGGAGACGACCACGAAAGCAGCGCCAACGGTACGGTTCGCCAAGGCCGAAGAAAAAATGCTCGCCCCCACCCTCGAAGTCAGCGGCTCGCTCGCCGCAGACGAATCGAGCGAAGTGGCCGCCGCGACTGCAGGCATTTGCACGAAGGTGAACATCGACGTCGGTGTCCGGGTGAAAAAAGGCGACGTGCTCGTGCAGCTCGACAGTCGTGATCCAGCACTTCGCGCGCAAGCTGCCGATGCTTCGGCAACCCAAGCCCTCGCCAAACTCGGCCTCAAATCGGGCGAAAAGTTCGACCCGAACCAAATGGCTGAAGTGCGCGCAGCAAAAGAAGGCATGGATCTCGCCGTCGACGAAGCTGCGCGGACGAAAAAACTCCTCGAAAGCGGATCAGTCGCCCAAGCCACGTACGATCAAGCGCGCACGCGGGCGGAACAAGCGCGGGCCCAATACGATTCGGCCTACAACGGCGCAATGCAGGCGTATGCAGGTCTTGCTGCAGCGCAATCTCAAGCCAACCTGGCCCGGAAAAACGTTGCCGACACCTCGATTCGTTCCCCCTTCGACGGAGCCGTTGCCGAACGACGAATTTCCGCCGGCGAATTCGCACCAATGGGTCGCGTCGTCGCCGTCGTCGTCCGCGATGATGTCTTGCGTTTGCGAATCGACATTCCCGAAACCGACTCGTCAAAAATCGCCATAGGTAAAGAAGTCACGTTGACCGTCGCGGCCCAACCCGGTCGCGTCTTCAAAGGCGTCGTCAAACGCATCGGCGCGAGCGTCAAAACCCAATCTCGGGCTCTGCCCATCGAAGCCGAAGTTCCCAACACCGAGGGACTCTTGAAGCCAGGGTTTTTTGCCCGCGCATACATCGAGCTCGGAGAAACCGCGAGCAAAGCCGTGTTCGTTCCACGATCCGCCGTCGGTAACTCCGGCAGCGCATCACGCGTGTTCGTTCGCGTGGGCAACCGCGTTCTCGAACGCATCGTCACGCTCGGTCGCGAGATCGACGGCCTCGTCGAAATACACGGCAACGTCGTAGCCACAGACGAGGTCGCGACGGACAACATCGATCAACTCTCCGACGGCTTGGACGTCGTGGCTGCCACAGGCCAAGCGGCCGAAAGAAAGTAGGTGCGGCGATGCAATGGCTTGCAGCAATCAGCGTCAAGCGCCCCGTCTTTGCAACGGTCATCATCCTCATCCTCAGCGTCATCGGTCTCTTCGCGTACGCACAGCTCGGTGTGGATCGTTTTCCGAAAGTCGACTTCCCCGTCGTCTCGGTCATCACCGTCCTTCCAGGCTCCGCTCCCGATGAAGTCGAGAGCGAGATCTCGGACAAGGTCGAAGCTGCGGTCAACACGATCAGCGGCATGGACGAACTTCGCAGCATCTCGGCCGAAGGCGTCAGCCAAGTCCTCGTGACGTTTGTCCTGGAAAAAGACGTCGAAGTCGCGGCCCAAGAAGTCCGCGACAAAGTCAGCGCCATCCTCTCCGAGCTTCCCCCGGGCGTGCAGCCACCCGTGATCACGAAAATGGATCCCGATGCCGCACCCATCCTCACCCTCGCTCTCTCGGGATCCGACAACGTTCGCGAAGTGACCGAGTTCGCGGACAAAGTCCTTCGACGTCAAATCGAATCCCTCAACGGCGTCGGACAAGTCTTGATCATCGGAGGTCGACCACGACAAATCAACGTCTTGGTTGATCCGGAAAAACTCCAAAAATACGGCATCTCTGCGCCAGAACTCGAGCGCGCTCTCAAGACCCAGAACATCGAGTTGCCCAGCGGTCGTGTCGAACAAGGTGCCCGGCAACTCACGCTCCGCACTCGCGGACGCGTCGAAAGCGTCGAACAACTCGGCGCGATCGTCATCGCCACCAAAGACGGTTACGCCGTACGCGTTTCCGATGTCGCGACGGTCGAAGACGGCATGGCCGAACCGGAAAGCGCTGGTTTCAAAGGACAACGTTCCACCGTCGTCCTCAACATCCGCAAGCAAAGTGGCACGAACACGATCGAAGTCGTGCATCTCATCAAAGATCGTTTGCAAGAAATCGCGCCTCGTTTGCCCAAGAGCTACACGATCGACATCGCCCGCGACCAATCCGAGTTCATCGAGAACGCCGTCGGTGCCGTCAAAGAACATCTCGTCCTCGGGGCCATCTGCGCCGCGCTCATCGTGGCTGCATTTCTAGGAAACATCCGCAGCACCATCATCGCCGCCATCGCCATCCCCACCTCGATCATCAGCACGTTCGGCATCATGCGCGCTGCAGGTTTCACGCTCAACGCGATCACCTTGCTCGCCCTCACCCTCGCCGTCGGCATCGTCATCGACGACGCGATCGTCGTACTCGAGATCATCTACAAGCGCATGGAGGAGAACAACGAGAAGCCCATGACGGCCGCGGTAAACGGCACGAAAGAAATTGGCCTCGCCGTTCTCGCCACCACGCTCTCTCTCGTCGCGGTCTTTCTCCCCGTCGGTTTCATGGGCGGCATCGTCGGACGTTTCATGGGTTCGTTCGGACTCACCATGTCGTTCTCGATCATGGTGTCGCTGCTCGTGAGCTTCACGCTCACCCCGATGATGTGTTCGAAGTGGCTTCGCAACATCGGCAACAAACATGCGCCTTCTGGATCACCCTATCGCCAAGACGAACCTGGCAGTGTGCATGCCACAGGAGGCCATGGACACGGCGAATCCAAAGGAGTTTACGGCGCGATCGAACGTACGTACGTGAACGTTTTGCGCTGGTCGATGGGTCATCGTTGGGTGATCGTTCTGTCGTGTGCCATTGCTTTCTTCTCGATCCCAGTGCTCGCAGGTCGCGCCAACGCCAACTTCCTCCCGGAAGAAGACGAGTCGCAATTTCAAGCATCCATACGTGCGCCGGAAGGTACGAGCCTCGACGAGACACGGCTGCTCGTGACGCGAATGGCGACCGAAATCGAGCAGATGCCTGGAGTCGCCTACGCGATCACGACGATCGGTGACGATCCGCAAAAAACACCGAATCTCGCGGGCGTGTACGTGAAGCTCAAGCCGGCAAGTGAACGACCGCTCTCGCAAACCGAAATCATCGACAAGGCACGTGCGGAACTTCTGCCCAAGTACGGAAAGGACTACCGCATGTCCGTTGGTCCGGTGAACGCGTTCTCGGGCGGTGGAGCGAACTTCCCCGTCATGTATCAAATCACCGGACCCGACATGGCGAAGATCTCGGCTTATGCCGACGCGCTTCTCGCCAAACTCAAGACCCTGCCTGGCGTCGTCGATGCCGACTCGTCGCTCATCTTGGGTAAGCCGGAACTTCGCGCGCACATCGATCGCAAAAAGGCTGCGGATCTCGGCGTGAACGTCGCCGACATCGCAGGCTCGTTACGTCTGCTCGTTGGTGGGTACGAAGTGACGAACTACAACGAGAAGGGCGAGCAGTACGAAGTGCATGTTCGGTCGATCCCGTCATATCGTTCGGACACAAAAGGTTTGGAGCGACTAACGGTTCCTTCGCAAAAACTTGGTCCCGTGACGCTCGAAAACGTCGTGTCGTTCTCCGAAGGCACCGGACCGGCCAAGATCGATCGTTACAATCGCCAGAAGCAGGTCATGGTCATGTGCAACCTGCAGAAGGGCTTTTCGGAACGAGCGATCGTTGCCGCGCTCGATGCCGCAACGAAAGACCTCAACATGGAGCCGGGTTATGCGGCAGGTGCGACAGGAAGATCGCGCGAGCTTGGTCGAGCTGCGAAGAACTTCGGTCTCGCGTTCTTGCTCTCGTT
This sequence comes from Polyangium sp. (in: bacteria), assembly GCA_035437985.1. Lineage (GTDB taxonomy): Bacteria > Myxococcota_A > Polyangia > Polyangiales > Polyangiaceae > Polyangium. The sequence goes on from DAOMZH010000006.1 coordinate 20,201, forward strand.
CATCTTCATGTACTTGGTGCTCGCGGCGCAGTTCGAATCGTGGCTGCATCCGATCACGATCTTGCTCAGTTTGCCGCTGACGATTCCGTTCGCGATCATCAGCGTCATCATCTTCCGTCAGTCGCTCAACATCTTCTCGATGCTTGGCATCTTGGTGTTGTTCGGGGTTGTCAAAAAAAACTCGATCTTGCAGATCGATCACACGCTTCAGCTCCGAGCCAAAGGCATGCAGCGTCTCGAAGCTATCTTGCTTGCGAACAAGGATCGTCTGCGTCCGATCCTCATGACGACGGCCGCGTTTGTCGCGGGCATGGTGCCGCTCGTGCTTTCGAGTGGTGCGGGATCGGGAACGAATCGAGCGACGGGATTCGTGATCATCGGCGGGCAATCATTGGCCCTCTTGCTCACGCTCTTGGCTACGCCCGTTGCATATTCGCTTTTCGACGATCTCTCGAATTGGTTTTCTCGTTTGCTTCCTGCTTCTCCGCGCGAAGAAGAGCCGCTGCCGGCTCCGAGCGCCGAGGAATGAAGCCCACCCGGAGCGCCTTCCCACGCTGACGCTCCGTCTCTCCCTCCCCAATCTCTTCATGGTTCCTGTACACTCGCCTGCTGGAGGCTTCCCGCATGTGGCTCGAACCTTGGCGTTTGCTTTTCGTCTGTGCGTTTGCAGCATCGTCCGTTGTAGCTTGTTCCGCGACGAACGACACTCGAGGTTCGACGCAAGGAGCTGGTAATTCGAGCAGCGGAGACGGCGGAGACGGCGGTTTTGGCTTCGGCGGTTCGGGCAACCAAGATGCAGGAGCTGTCGAATGTCCCAATGTCGATGTGCTCTTCGTCATCGACAATTCGGGCAGCATGGCCGATCAACAACAAAGCCTGATTGCTAGTTTCGGTGGGTTTGTCACGGGGATGCAAGATCGCCTGGCTAGCGCCAAAAGTTATCATGTTGGGGTTGTCTCGACAGACGATTATGGGGGAAACAATGGTTGTGGCTCGATTGGCGATTTGATTACGCAAACGAGCGGTCCGAGTTCGAGTAATGCGGTATGCGGGCCATTTGCCGGCGGTGGGCGATATTTGACGGAAGCCGAGCCCGATTTGGCGGGCAAGTTTTCCTGCGTGGCGCAAATAGGCGTCGGAGGAAATGACGACGAACGCCCCGCGCGCGCCTTCATGAACGCGCTCGATCCCGCACGTAATGCGCCTGGCGCTTGCAATGCAGGATTCAGCCGCAAAGATTCCCTGCTCGTGCTCGTCATCATTACCGACGAAGACGACGTACCCGATGGTTGCGACGGAACGTCGTGCATGACGTATGGATCAGGCGGAGTTCCCGACGATTGGTCGGCAACGGTCGTGCAACACAAAGGCGGCATTGAACAAAACATCGTGGTTTTGTCGCTCATTGGCCGCAAACTCGACAATCCTTGTGGAGCCGTCCCGGCGTCCAAGATGCTGGGTTTTACCAACAATTTTGGGGAAAACGGTTTCATTGGCGATGTGTGCGCTGCCAATTACGACCAGTTTTTCGTAGATGCTTTGCCCGTCATCGACAAGGCTTGCCAAAACTACATTCCCCCGCCGAAATGATTGCGCATCGGAGTCATTTTTCCGGCCCGATGATGGTTCGCAAAAACGGCCTGATTTCGCGATTGATGGCTTCTTTGTCGGTCCGCACGTAATCGGAAAACAGGATATGATTTCCGTCGGCAATCGCGACCTCCCGCGACAACGGGTGCTGCCGGCTTCCAGATAAGGCAAAAAATCCGTGCATCGCCGCGACACTGGCGGCCCTGTCTTGATGTTTTTCGTCGGCATAATAATAAAGCATCAACAAAGGCGCTTCGACGCGACCCAAAACTTCAGGGGTAGCAATCGAACGGCGTAAGTCATCGATCGTGTGTAAAGCTCGAAAATGTTGCTTCGTAATCCAATGGCTTTCGTAACCATCCTGTTTGCGATGTTCCGGGTCGGACTTCCATCCTGCGTCGCGTTCTTTACCGAAAATCATTTCGATGATCGGCATTCCGACACGTCGCGAAATCAAAAAAGCCGTCGGATCTGCAAAATCGAAAAATGGATTCGCCAAGACTACACCATCGACATCTTTGGGATGCCGGGAAGCTAGCCAAATCGACAAGAGACCTCCGGCCGACGAACCAAAAATGACCAGTTTTTCCCCAAGCGGGCGAAAACGATGAAATGCCTCCTCGACACAAGCAAAATACTCTTCGGGTTTGGCCGCTGCATGTGCATCTTTATCGTCAGCTCCATGTCCAGGCAGACGCAAATAATAAACATTCGCCCCAAAAGCTGTGGCCAATCCGTCGACCACCCCCTCCCCTTCCGCTCGTGAAGCGCCGAATCCATGAATGTACAGAATCGCTAGCGGCGCCGGTTTTTCTTGACGACGGACGAATTTTTCTTCATTCCCCGACCGAACACCTTCCCTCCGTGATTGCTCCAATTTTTCGGCCACGAAATCATCAAAACGCATAGCTGAAGGCGACGGATGTTCCGTCGGCACCGAAGGCAATGGACGTTTGGGAACAAGCGCCAATCCGCCGAGAGACAAGGTCACGCCGAGGCCCATTGCCAGCCTCCGCAGAATTGGTCCGCGGTTTGTCGTCGATGATCGAGAGGGGTTCGTCGCCATGGGTTCCGTCCCGGCAAACAGGGATTTCCTGCTCACACCGTTTCATGAATTGCTTTCCAGGTCGAGAGTGAATCAGGGTTTGACCCTACTGCGTTTGCCTCCGAAGGCGAAATGATCGCTGGAGACGGATTTTGTCGAGCGTAACGAACGCGCTCGAGGTTTCGAATGTACTTGCAACCAGGTTCGTCGCATGCCACGGTGTTTTGGTTGACCCCCTCGGTTCGTGACTTATCGAGCTATTCATGAAGCCTTCTACACTTGCGACGATTGCTTCGTTCTCATGTTTGCTCGCTTCATGCACGGGCACGACGACCGTGAAGCCCGTCGATAAACCGCCGGTGATTTCGTCTACCAAGGCGACGCACAAAGCAGCCGGAGAGCCCACGCAGGCCAATGCCGGCGCTGGAAAATGTACGTTGCAAAACGTACAGCAAATTGGGGCATTGGCCAAGGACGGGGGATTTGCAATTGGATTTGGCGAGCATGGGGGGCTAGCGGCTTGGTCGAGTCCCGAGGGGATGCGGGTCAAGGCGATATCTTCGGCGGGAATGTTCCAGGGTTCGTCGATACCGATTTCATTTCCGAAGGGGGCGCAACCCATCGAGATTGCGCCGGTGGCGCGAGGTTATGCAATCATCGCGAAACGAATTGAGACCACAGCGGGCCCTTGTGAGGCTATGTGCGGAGACAAACCCTGTCCACCGGGAAAGCCAGAAGCAGACCCGGCGCAGACGTGCGAAAAACCGACCGGACACCAATTCGTCGTACAACTGACGGACATCGACGGGAAAAATCCTGCAGCTGGACGGCCGTTTCATACGGGTTTGGTCGATATTGAAACGATTCTCTTGGGTGACGGACGAGCGTTTGGAGTCATGACGAAAAACGAAGTCGTTTGGATTCAAAAACGCCAAGATGGTCTGCTCGATGCGGAGCGGGTCGAATTCCCGGCTGGTCAATTGGTCGTCCCAGTCCATGGGTTTGGCCCACCGGCTGTCGTGCTGGTCGACAAAGACGGCGCGATGCAACTTTTGGACGAACGCGGCTTCCATGAGATCCAAGGCAAGTTTGGTGGTGCGCCAGGCAAGGCCGCCCCAGCTCCAGCTCCCGCACCCGCACCGGCGCCCAAACCTGGGACAAACCCGGGCGGAAAACCCGCAAGTCCCCCACCACCTCCTCCCGCGGTCAAACCCGGAGCGGAAATGATTTTTCGTGTCCAGTGGGGTCCGAAAGGGCGCCTCGAAGTCGGGCGACAAATCGGCGCTACAGCACAATTTGCGACGATCGAAAAACTCGAACTGCACCTGCTGAATGATGCCGAAAGTCAAGAAATTCGCGAATCGTTCAAAAATGCCGTCGATGTGCACTTGGACGGCGGCAAATTGCGACGAACCGGTTGGGACAAAAAGCCTATTGGCGAAGACATCGACGTACACGAGGCGGATCCCGCGGCAAACACGTCACGAACGCGAGCGGTTTGGACAGGCAGCGCTTTCGCTTTTGCGCACCCTTCGACTCCAGCCCAACATCCTAACGCCCCGTCGCTCGGTATCGTGGTCGCTACGTGCGGCAACGCGAAACCTTGAGTTTGGCTTGGCGTGTACAAAAAGAAAAAACTCGGTGCCGTGAACGCCAGAGGCCGTCAGGACACCGAGTCTTTACATCACGCGTAATCGCCGGCGTTTGGCCGAAAATCAGCGCGCGCTCTTCGATTGCGCTTTGGCCGCTGCTTGGACCGTCTTCGACAACTCGCGACGCAATTTCTTGACGTCAGCGGCTGGAAGTTTGCGGACGAGTTCAGCAACTTGCGCACGTTCGTCGTCGCCGGAAAAGGTAAGGACGTAGAGTGCCGAAAGTTCGAGGCCTTTGGCCAAACGATCAATGGTCTGAATCGTAATGGCAGCGAGCCCGTGCTCGACGCTCGAGAGATGGCCCTTGGAAAGACCGCTGATGTCAGCGAGTTCGGCCAAGGACATGTTGCGTTCTAGGCGCAGTTCGCGAATGCGCGCGCCCACTTTGGATGCAAAGGGTTCTGGTTCTGTTCGCCTGGGCATGGGCGGTGAGTAACACGAAGCCGGGAAGAATGACAAACAAAATGGACGCGACTGAAAAAAAATGGGCCCTGCTCGGCAAAAACTGAATGTCTGTCCTGGCAAGGCGTACGTCTGGGCCAATCAAAACAACGCCGGTCGCCGCAGTTCGAACGTCGAAGTGGTTCGGTCTTCATGTGCATCGACGAGGACCTCGCCCGCCTCTCGCAAAGATCCAGAAGCGCATCGTTGAGGATCCACCCGCCACCCACACCTCGACGAACGGCAAGGAACAGCCGCGACGACGATGGTTCGTCGAAGCTTCGTTTGACCTTATCGTTGGAGCCCAAAAGAACTCCAGGACAATCCAGGGTGTCCGGGGACCTCGAAACACGGTTCGTCACTCCAGACTATTGGAACGAAAACACTGCGCGGTACCTGTCGTTGGAGCCTCGTTCACCGAGCGCACGATCTACGCGGCGTCATCGAGGCGTTACAAGCTCGCACGAACGCAGGCGCGTTGGTCCGGGTGGTTGTCGACGAACGGGACCCGATCAAGAGCGACGAGCCAATGTATCTACGTCCTTGACGAGTGTCGGGAGGCGATGAGGGCCATGCATTGCTCGCACGAGGGATGCGGCAAACTCCGCTTTGATCCCTCGGGCCGTAATGAATAGAGGTTTTTGGCTCGTGCCCCGCAGAATGGGAGTCGCGAATGAACTGCCGTGAAACGAGGTTTTGGCAATTCCAACGACGGCGATGCGCTCGGGCAATTGTGCATGCAAATGTCCACCCAGACCTGGACGACCGGAATCATCGAGGTCGACATATCCATCAATGACCACGACTTCGTAGGGCGATTGAATCAATGACAATACTTGAAGGATGCAGGGCAATTCGCGTTCGAAGAATGCTCCGGGACGATAAGGTTTGACGTCGGAAAAACGGGCGACACGAGTTTCGGTGGGTATCGCTGCGTTCCACGTCGAAGCAACAATCGCAGCAGCGACCGCAATCGTGGGCCGATAATCGACATCGACGATGACGAGCGGAGCGGGTTCTCGTGCAGCAATGTCGATCATGATTTTCTTGGGCCGAGCAGCAGCTCGAAAATAACAACTATCACGAAAGTCCATGACAGCGCATGTCTCACCCGCGCACCTAGATCGAACCCGTCGCGTAAGATCGAAAACACACAGACAATCCGCCTCAAGAAAGCAACTTGACGCACATACACTATCTACATTCTCGACTTGCGCAATCCAACACACTTTCGATGCTGGGATTTGGAACCTGAGCTACCAAATTTCGGCATTTTGAACACCTTTGAATACATTTGACTACCTAATTCACACGTTGCGCGATTTTATTTTCGGGATTCGAGCAGTTGAATGCCCTAGCCCGGATGTGAGACTCGGATCCGATACTCGGGCCCCCAGCATGTTGCGAGGTGAGTTGGCTACCCAACGTGATCTACTTACTCATGTCGCCAAGATCTTGCCTGGATGGTTACGCCGTTGTGGAGTACGTCGGTCGAACCTTGCGGATGCGGTGCAAGAGGCGTTGGTCGAGGTATTGACGAAGGAGCAGGCAGGGGAGCTTGGGGAGTCCGAGACGCAAACTCGTCATGAGTTGATGCGCATCGTTTCGAATGTAGCGTTGCGAACTCGCCGACGAATTCGACGGGAGAGTGAGCGCAGTGCGAATATAGAGAAGGTCGAGTTGTCGATTCGTGAGGATGAGGAGGCGTGGGTCGAGGCGCGGGCGGTGGTGCTCACGGCGCTGGAGAATTTGGACAAACCCACGCGAGAATTGATTTTTGCGCACGAAGTCGAAGGCAAGACGAACGCCGAAATTGCTTATCAGTTGAATTTGAAGGAAGATACGATTGAAAAGCGCGTTTATAATGCAAAGCAGCGCCTACGTGCGGAGATAGAACGAATCGAGTGTGCGCGGGGGCGACATGGGGACGAGCATGGACGACGCAGCACGGATCGCAATCGGGGCGCGGTGGCTCTGGCGTTGGATTTCGATTTTTCTGATCCGTTCGATCGCGCATTGTTTCAATCGGTGCGGGAAGCATTCACACCTCCGTCGTTTTTCCCAGCCAATCTTGCGAGTAAGGTTTGGAATTTGCTGCGGCCGAATTTGGCCACCAGTGCATTGGCTGGCGTATTGACGTTCGCGCCGAATTCACTGTGGACATCAGGTCCGCCGACCGTGCTGATGATGACGGATGTCGACGTTCCTGCGGACAAACCGGATGGGGCGCGTGCAGCAGCAGAGACAAACGTAAGCGAAGAGAATTTGCAGGCAGCGCGGTCAGCGCCGAATACGGTATCGACGGCGATCGTGGCCCAAGAGCCAGTCGCCGTGACGGTATCGCAACCTACGGCGGTCATTCCAGCGCGATATTCTGCACCTTCGAAGGATCCTGTGGTATTGGGGAGTCCGCGGAAAATGGAAGCGGCAAACCCAGTTTCTCCGCGGACGAATCGAGCGATACGTCCAGACAAACCTTCTTCGAAATCTTCAGAAGCGTATTGCCTCGAGGACCCCCAAGGGTTGTGTGACTCGCCGGCGGAGGTACGTCGGTGACACCTGTGATGGCTTTATGAGTTTTTTCTTTTAGTCGTCGCTGTTTTTACTTTCATACATCGAACAACGATGTGTTGCGTGAGTCAGGCAATAGTTTGTCCCTGAGAGGGTCGTGGTTTGTCCACGGGTTCGGAGGAATATGTTGCGGCATCAATACGCTGAGGATTCGCTGGTCGTTCGGGTAGGTATGAGGATCCGGAAGTTGCGAATGGAGCAAGGTGTTTCACTTCGTGACTTTGGAAAACGAGCTGGCGTACATCCTTTTCATGTGATGGCGATTGAATTGGGTCAGCTCGCGGCCAATACGAAGACGTTGCGATCCATCGCCAAGGCGTTGGGTGTTGCGCCGCTCGATTTGCTCAATCATGACACGGACGGAGACGACATTGGGCACATTGTTGAAATGATGCGCACACATCCGGACGCAGTGCAGAAGATTCGTTCTCGGGTTCGCCCGCTTGTTGAGAACTGAATCGTTCGATTAGCTCGACAGCGTAATCGTGCTCTGGTAATCAACGGTACGTGCAGTTTGTCATCAACCGTTCGTCCTGGAGCATGTACGTTTGACCACGTATCCCTGGGCCATCCTCGGCTTCCTCCTCCTCACAGCACCTTCGTCGATTGCAGTTGCCGCGGCACCGTCGGTGTCGTCTCCCGCGACAATCGATCCGTTTGTCTTGCACACCCGGCAAGGTGAACGAGCGGCCGCGTCTGGACGCTGGTCTGAAGCGCGTGATCAATATAAAAAAGCGCTTGCGATTCGACACGATCCTGTGATTGCGGGGCGGCTCGGGGTTGTGCTTCTGAAGCTGCGCGAGTTTGACGAGGCCGCGTCGTTTCTTCTTCGCGCCATTCGCACCACGTCGCTGAGTTTGGCGAGGGACGAGCGAATTCGTTTTACACGAGCGCTCGACGATGCGTTGCGCGAGGTTTGTCGTGTCAACGTCACGGTTGCGCAGGCCGACGTGCAGGTGCGACTCGATGGGGTTGATGTGGGCGAAAAGCAGTCGCCTTTTTGGCTGTTCGTCAAACCGGGCGATCATGTTTTCGAAGCCGAACACGAGGCGTTTTTCCCGGTGCGCGAGAAGTTTGTCGCGGAACGCAGCACCGAGATGGACGTGCGACTCGAGCTGCAACCATTGCCTCCGCCACCACCTCCGCCACCACCTCCGCCACCACCTCCGCCACCACCTCCGCCACCAGCTACCAGCGCCTCGTTATACGTTGCCAAACCAGTGCCAAACCCCTGGAAAACAAGCTTCGGAGGAAGGTTTGTCGGAGGACTTGGCTTGTGGATTCCGTTTGGCGGGGTGATCGGATTTGGGGTTGGCGGGCAAGTGCGCGGCGCGTGGCGTTCGCGATCATGGTGGGAAATCGGTTCAGATTTGCGGCTCGGAGTGTCTCTCACGGGAGACGCAACGACGACACCTGGTGCTCCCGTGTGGGCGTTTTCGCTCTCGCCGTGCGGTTGGTATCGCGCGAAATTTTTTGGATGCGTACTTGGGCAAATCGTTGGTTTTCCCGGGCGCAATGACGCAGGTTCGGGGCCTTTGATTGGGGGCGGATTTCGTGGTGGGTACGAGTTTCACCTGAACGAACGGTGGCACCTGAGTTTGTCAGCGGACCTCGTGGCCCAGCAGCGACGAGCGGACTCCGTAAGGCAGGTGGGCGCAGAATCGCGGCCGATTACGGCCTTTTCATCAATCGGCGTCACATTCGTAACTTTTTTCTAGACAGACCTTCGGTTTGTCGGGTATGGTTCTCCCATGAACGTGAGATTGAGGGCCGCAGCCGCGGCCGCGATTCAAACCATCGCGATTGTCATGGGCCTGTTGTCGGCAGGAGGGTGCGACGAGGCGGAATTATGGTTTTATGGCGAGCCTGATTTCGAAGTTTGCGTCAGGAAAACGCAGGGTGCACTCTACGACAATAACTATTGCTACCAACAACGCTGGGACTGGTTCGAGACCTGCATCAACAAAAATTTTGTGCACCCGGACAACCCCAATTATCGTGTGGAGGTCTGTGAAGACCTCCAGCCGAGGGTGATCGATTGGTGCACGGACCCCGCCGATCCGGCCACGACGTCTTCGGCATTCTGCGAAAAATTCCGGCTTTTTGTTCCTAACGATGAACAGGTCATTGAATTCGAGAAGAGGGCCGGTGCGGGTGCCCTATTCGACCCTGACACAGAAAAGTCGGTTATGCGGACTTGCGTTGCCAAGGAGGTAGATTTCTTTGACGACCCGCAGCCCGTATGGTTTGGCCCCAAGGAGGAAGCACCAAAAGAATGTCCGACCTCGATAGGTGTGTATGGTGAGGAATATTTTTTCGACTTACACGACCCGGGCGTCGATGGTTGTCAGCTGTGTGGATGTGAAGAGATTGAGGGGTACTGCCCCGCAAACATCCAGGGGTTGCAAATTCAGGACGGCGTATGCAATGCCGCGATCACGACAGCGACAGATTTCAGCCCTCCAGAGGGATGGGACGGGTCGTGTTCGCCTGATCGCGCCATAAGCGCGGGAATGATTTGCCCGACCGCAACGGATCCCGGAAATCACTGTGTACAATCGATCTCCGTCCCCTCGTTGCCGCCTCCAGTGCAAGATTGCCAGCCCATCGAGTTTCCGGTACCGAAGCTCATTACGGACAGGCCACGATTCACGCAAAAGCTCTTGTCCTGTGTTGTGATGGCCATGCCACATCCAGATGCAAAGACGAACAAAGATACGGCTGGGCTGACCTGCATTACCGGGGCACCATCATGGCACAGTTGCATTCGCCGGAGGGATCCGGGCATCTTCGAGTGTCCCCAGGCTTCCGAGTACAAAGTACGAATTATCGCCTACGATAATGAAACAAGCTTTGTAGATACTCGTTCGTGCACCAAGTGTGAATGCGAGCCATCCGGTGGATCGTGTTCCGGAGAGTTGAGTCTTGGCGAAGACGGTCTGTGTACCGACCCATTCTTGACCCTACCCATTAGCTCGGACCGCAGTGAATGTGCAAATATCTATCCGTCGGGGCGCGCGGTTGGCAGCATGGAACTCACGAACCTCGCGTACGAGCCGGGCAGTTGTGAAGCCAAAGGTGGGTCGCCAATGGGTGAGGTTGTTCCGAACGACCTAGAAGCGGTGACTTGGTGCTGCTTAGCAGAGGAGCCTGAACAGACTCCGATTCCAATTCCCTAATGGGCGTATTGCCCGCAAAATAAGCCAAAAACGAAAGGTAGTACATCATGACGAGCAAGTTGCGCGCGACTGCGTTGGTGTCGTGGTCCATTTTGATGTTGGGTTTGTCCGGGCAAGGATGCAAACAGTGTGTCGACAAACTTACGGCAGTGGGTTCTGCATCAGGCGAGGACGTCGAATACTGTCCCCTTGAGCCCACCGAACCTTACGTAGCACCGCCCCGACTTGTCGCGCCACCGCTCCCAGACATGAATGTGTACCAACCCGCTGACATTGGTCCCGCAGATCCCGACGCCGTCGCCCGAGCCGTAATTTTTGCGGAAAGCTGTGCTTTGATCCTGGAATTACACCCGTACGAGGAAAGCATCAACCACGCGATTTACGATAAGTATCATCGGCGACGCAACGATGCTGGTATTGCAGCGATGTTCGAGCGTACCGCTTGTTTTAAGGACAAGACGACCGGTTGCGATGCCGTTCGCGAGTGCTGGGGAATGTTCAACAGGGTTGTAGATGTGACCGAAAATTTGGACGCGTTATCAAATGTAAAAGAATGTGATGGCGGCGTCCTTCGTAATGTTGTGCTTGTCGGAACACCCGGCTCCCCGCAGGTAGAAGCGTACCAACGCGTGTACAATTGCAAGTCGCGGGGGCTCGAGTGTTACAACGATCAATGGTGGGGCCCTTATTGCGCAGCTTCTAGAACACCATGTGATCTATCGGCCAACAATCCACCATGTACAACCGACGATCGACCATTTTGGTGCAAGAAGGTCCAAGACAAGGGTTGGGCCGATAAAGAGCCCGTATGTGCTGATTTTGGACTCACATGTGACCCATACGCAAAGGATGAGATGGTGGATTGCATCGGAACGGGGCCAGCATGCGATTTACCTCCTTATTCGTACTTGGATGCCTTCACGTATGACTACGCTAAAGGAGCCATTGGATGCGAATCGGAAACGACGCTACGGACTTGCATGGGGGATCGTGAACAGCTCATCGACTGTGGAACCCTCGGAAAGGGATTCAAGTGTATCTCCGGTCCCGCTCCATATTGTGGGCTCGATAGCGAATGCAATGTGGATGATCCGGTTACTTGTGAGGGTAACATGCTCGTGTTCTGCAATGTTGGAAAGATTCAAAAAGTCGACTGTACATCGCTGGGCTTTGAAGTGTGCGATCCAATGGCAGAGGCATGTGGGCCAAACACCTTCAACCAACTCCAACCACTCCAGCTGGAGGTGGTTGTCGAACCCTAGCAATAGATGCCCCCCCTTCCGGCGTTTTCCCCGGTTGATTGCCGATTCTTACGTCGGTACGAACACGGACGCTCGTCGTTCGATCGCCTTCCCCTTGCCGATCAAACCTATTTGCGCGACATTCGCGCCCGCCTCCAAGCACTCGCCCGCGTAGCCGTGGATGAATACCGCGGCCACGTCGAAATGACGGATTTCATTTCGCCGCTCACTTCCGGAAATCAAGTCGCTCGCAATCATTGGGCCGGCTTGTATCCGCGGGTCGTGGGCGACCAGCGCACGCATAAATCATCCCATTTGCAGCTCGCCGTTGGAATTTCGCCCGACGGATTCGAAATTTGGTTTGGCCGAGGCGGAGGCACGTTGCCCCGGGGTTTTCCCGACAAACGCCAGGCCGTACATCGACAATTGACGCTCGTCAAGGAAAAATTGACAAACTTGCGTTTGCCCTTGATTGCGCACGTCGAGCGGTCATTACGACCGTATTGGGTGTTTCGTAAACAAGGACAAACGGCGAATACAAGCCGCGATTTCGTCACGCTCGCTCAATGGCTCGACTTTGCAGCTTCAGACGCGGGCGCACGGGCGACCATTTCAGCAACGATTGGTCTCGACGAACTCGAAAAAGACAAATTGGATGTCGGCGCGATGCTTCTGGAGGCCAATCGCTTATTCGAACCGCTGTTCGAGGCGGTCTACGGCGACGAGGAAATGGTTCGTTTCGTTGAGTCAGACGAACCAATCTTTACGCCCGAAACGCAGGCGCCGGCACGGCGCGATTTGCAGGCGATGTCCGCTGAATTTTCTCTGGCTTTGCGCAATGCGCATTTGTCGCTCGGAGCGCAGCACGAGGAGCATGTGCGGGCGTTTTTGGCGAGTATGGCGACGAAAAGGTTCGTCATTTTGACGGGTTTGTCGGGGTCAGGGAAAACCCAGTTGGCCTTGCGTTTCGGTGATTGGATCGGAATTGAGCGAACGCTCGTGTTGCCGGTTCGTCCTGATTGGACGGGCGCCGAGGCGATATTCGGATATGAAGACGCGTTGCAACCAGTGCGTGAGGGCGCGCGGGCGTGGCATGTGCCGGATGCTCTCGCCTTTTTGCTCCGCGCCGCCAATGATCCGAACCATCCTTATCTGCTCGTGCTCGATGAAATGAACTTGGCGCATGTCGAACGATATTTTGCGGACTTTTTATCGGGCCTCGAAACGGGACAACCATGTTTGCCGAATCTCGAACGCGGAGATGACGGGCAGTATCGAGTCCCACACGGAGTCGAGTCGAAATTGCCGATTCCGACGAATCTTTTCGTGATGGGGACGGTGAACATCGACGAGACGACGTATCTATTTTCGCCGAAAGTGCTCGATCGTGCCAATACGATTGATTTTCGCGTACGTACGGAAGACTTGCAGGTGAATTACCGCAAGCCCGCTGTTTGCCCCCGGGGCTCGGCCGATTTGGTGCGGGGTTTTTTGGAAATATCCCAGGACGAACGATTTCATCACGAAATGCCGGCGCCGGGCCAAGATGAATTTGCGCACGGGTTACGGCGGGTGCATGCGCTCCTCAGCGAATACAATTTGGAATTCGGTCATCGGGTATTTTACGAGGCGTTGCGGTTTACCGCAATCTATGCGGCGGCGGGCACGACGGAGCCTCGAGCAGCCCTGGATCGGCAAATCCTGCAAAAGATTCTCCCTCGTTTGCACGGATCGCGACGCAAGCTGGAGCTGGCGTTGTGCGCGCTCGGCGCGGAATGTTTACCCATGATTCGCGAAAATGGGGGGCAAATGAATACAGAACGTTTCGATCCCTTGGCTCATGCCGCAACGTCGGCGCAAATGCCGCTGTCCTTCGACAAAATTCAACGGATGGTGCGTTCTTTGCGCTTGAATCAATTTACGAGTTTTTCCGAGTAATCGATGCGGGGGGTAACGAGCGTCGATGTGCCAGTGCTCGATGAAGCGGGTTATGGGCATGGTTTTTTAAAGATTGCGACATTACCGAGTCAACGCAACGAACGTGCACTGGTCATTGCCGAGGAGGGGGACGAGGCATTCGATGATTTTGAACGGGTGCGCCTCACGGAAGGCACCGAATACGTTTATTGGCTGGAATTGACCGACTACGCGGGACCTTTCGACACGGATCATCCGGAGGTATTCGTCGCGGATACGGAACGAGGAAATCGCGGTCGAATCCGGACCGGATTGTATACGGGCATTGTGGAGGTGCAGTTTTTCTCGGCATCTCGGAGCATTGGAAAATCGCGTTTCGAGGTCGTTTCGACGAAATTGTCCTATGTACGCGATTATCATTGGATGTTGCGGGACATTGCGGATGTGTGCGCGGAATTGGTGATGGATCGATTTGCGCCGGCCGAGGGGCGATTTTCCGTGCACGAAGAAAAAGAAGCGGAGACGCTTTATCAACGTTTTGCATTCTTGTACAGTGTGCTCGAAGGGGATGAATTTCGCGCGGCTGTAGGGCACATCTTGGCGTCGCCGCATGTGACGTGGGAAGATGTGGAAGACGTGACGTGGGCAGCGCGTTCGGTGCGGCCGAGTTCCCGAATTGCGCGGAGTTTGGCGCGGCCAGGTCCACGACTGCCAGGACCAGAGTTTGGCGCGGAACCCTTGACCAGCGTTCCGGGGAGAATCGTGGCCATGCGCGCGGCAACTTCGGTCGACAATGTGCCCAATCGTTTTGTCAAATGGGTATTGGGAGAATGGCTTTATCTATTGCGGCGCGTAGCCATGGCGCTCGAATCCTCCGCCGGAGGACGAGGTGCAGCCCGACGTGGGCGGGGGGATATGGAGCGGGCACGGAAATGGATCGAAGCGATCTTGGATGATGACTTATTTCATGACGTGGGCGAATTGACAGGTTTTCCGGAATCCAATCAAGTTTTGCAAAAACGCGAAGGATATCGTTATTTATTTCGAGTGCACTTGCAATTCGAGGCTGCTGCGCGGATGTACTGGCCGGGACTCGATCCGGTGTATCGAGCAGGCCAACGTAATGTCGCCAAACTTTACGAATATTGGGTATATCTGCAAATTGGTCGGATCGTGGCCCGTTTGTGTGGCCAAACCTTCGACGCCACAAGGCTCATTGAAAAAAACGCCGATGGCCTGTCGCTGCGTCTTCACTCGCGCGAAGAAACGATGGTCCGGGGAACATTGGAGAGGTTTGGCCGAACGATCCAGGTGGAGGCATGGTTCAACAAATCATTCGGGGCGTCTGCCGATCGGGAAGAGGGATCGTGGACGCGACCTTTACGGCCCGACTGTTCGTTGCGGGTGGAAGTCGTGAGCGACCTGCCGCAATCCTTGGTGACGTGGATTCATTTCGATGCCAAGTATCGCCTCGAGAGACTCGAAGAATCGTTTGCGTTCGAAGACGACCACGACGCCTGGCGCCACACGCAATTTCGCCGCGACGATTTGCTCAAAATGCATGCCTACAAGGATGCCCTGCGTTCATCGGCTGGGGCGTATATCGTGTATCCGGGCGAGGATACGGGAAAACCATTTCGCCAACATCACGAATTGCTTCCGGGTTTGGGAGCATTTGCGTTACGGCCGGCGGGTACAGGGGAATCCGTCGGCAGTGACGCGCTGACGATTTTTATCGAGCAGGCAATCGAGCATCTCGCCGTGCAGGCGACACAATATGCGCGGGCTCGGTATTGGACGGAGCGGGCTTATGCCAACAAACCGAACAAAACAGCAGTGCGCGCGCCAGTTTTTCTCGCTCAACCTCCAGCGGATGTCCTCGTGTTGCTCGGATATGCGAAGAATGCCGTGCATCGCGCCTGGATAACGCGCACGTGTATGTACAACCTGCGGGCGGATGCGCACCGCGGAGGCGCGGTGGGTATGGACGGGCGGGAGTTCGCGGCGCGGTTTTTGGTGGTGTATGGCCCGGACCAACCTGCGGTGGAGTTATACGAAATTGTAGATGCGCCGCGAATCATGACGGCGGGCGATTTGGAATTGCTCGACTATCCCGAACCACGCGGAAACCACTATTTGTGTTTGTCTCTTCGAGCTGTGCCACTGGAAGAAACTCCGCGCTGGCTCGGAAGGTCGGTCGTCGAACGAGTTCGTACCGAGAAAAACCCGACGGTTGTCGAGGGCGCGCCGGTCGTGGTCACGTGGCTGGATTTGTGTGCGGGCGGGTGACGGCAATGGCTCAGAGGCGGGGGGCCATACGTTCGATGAGACGATATGGCCTGGCGGGTTGTGCTCAGGGACTTTCGCCTGAGCCGTTCCGACTACATAGCAGCGTGCAAATAAGTATGTGCGAAACGGAGGCGGTGGGAGGGGTGCGACCTTTGACGCGGAATGGGAACGAATGCGGATCACTTGATGGGGTATTTCTCTTCGAGCTTGCGCAAATATTGGGGAACCTCTAGCGCCGTGCTCAAACTCTGGTATCGCTCGGGGTTCGTCTCTTTCGTGCGCAACACTTCCGCTTCAATCAGGCCCGGGGATTGGAGCCATTCGCGATGTTTCAAATTGGGATCCGTGTCGGCGACTTCGTGCAAGTGCCGGATCATGCGCGTGTGGATCTCATCTTCGGAGGCGGTGCGCATCTGTGCCGACACTACGCGTAGTGCGTCCTTGACGCTTCCCGCAGGAGCGTCGACCCACATTCGGATCGTCCCTTCATAAAAAACAAACATGAGATCCGCCAAGGTCATTTGACGGATGCGACGATATCGCAACGTGTCGAGTTGTTCCCAAAACGACAACACCGCTTCCAACCGTCGTGCGACACGGTCGACGGAAGCGATGCCCCCGCTCATGGCGACAGACAATGCGCCCCAGGGATACCGGCACGCGAACGCTTCGAACTGCGGTTGGAAGACGGCTCGCGAAAGGGAGGACTTCCCAAGCGTTTCTACTCGCAGATAATCTACCAAATAGAAAAACCAACGCGGATTGTGCGCACCTGCTCCAAACGCGATGATGTCAGCTTCCACCTGAGCACAGATCATTAGCGATCCGGGCGGGACCGGAATTAGCTTCGGCTCAGGGAAGTCCTTGCCGTCGTCGACACGTTTGGCCCACTTTTTTGCTTCGGCTCTCATCTTGCGCCGACACACAGCGTGGTCGCCGTACACAAACGCTGGGAAAAGGAGGGCATTGGGGTCTGTCGGGGCTAACGTGTCGGACATCGCGTCCACGCCTTCGCACACTTCGACGAGGAGAGCAAGTCAATTCGGCGAGACGGTCTTGGGCGTTTTTCCCGGCGTTACGGGGCGCGGAGTTCTCGGAACGATCCGGGTATCGGATCCCAAGGACCGCGCGTTCACCGGAGGCACTGGCTTGGGAGGAGGCGGTGGGCTGACAGGAACTCCCTTGGGTACCGTCTCGACGACCGCAAGCGTTGTGTCCATCTGCAGCAACAGTGCCGCCGAAAGAATGAGCTCAGCAAGGGTGCCAATGGCTTCAATGGGCATCGTGCTGCCGTCGCGCACTTGACCGATCCTATCACGGTAACGCGACGTCATTTCGACGTAATCAAAGAAGGCTCGGGCATCGTCTTTCATTTCTTTCTCGCTCAAGTCCGTCCATTTACCTTCCAGAAGCGCTTTTTCGCAGTCATTCATCGCAATGATGCCGTCGTCGTCCACAACGGGGTTCAGTTTGTGTAAAGTATATTGCAACACTCCCGGCGCCCCCGTGTACCATTCGAGGTACCAGCACCGCGTCCCCCCTTTGAACCGGATCGCCAACGCCCCCTTGTAGTCGGGTCCGGGAACAAAGACCATAGGCGTTCCCGCCACGCCGCGGTTCAAGGCGGCGATGTATTGCGCAAGTTTTTCCTTGCCTTTGGCCAGATGAACGTCTCCACGCGGTTTGATCTCGTAGACAAACTGGTCGTCCTTCATGACATGCGTAATGTCGGGCCGCAGGTCGGCATCGGACCAGGGGAGCAGGTCCTTGTTGCCACCCGAGTCCCGCACAATGGTCGCGACGCTGAAGAAGTTTCTGTAGACCAAGCCTAGCGGATGATGCACCCAGTAGTTGTACGCAATTGCTCGATGCGCTGAGTACCCCAGAAAAAACTGCCACGGCATGTTCCCGTAGCGGCCATCGAGCGTGTAGCCCTCGGGTGCGCTCGGGTGGGGTGGGACGACGAAGCCATCAGGCGTCGTCGCGCCTGGGTACATCTTCGGCGTCACAGGACCCGGTCCGGTTTGGGCCAACAAACGTGGGTCCCGACGCACCTGCCGCTGCGGCGGAGGTGGCGGCGGAGGTGGCTCAGCCATAATCGGCAACAATCGCGCAATACGCTCGTCTTGCCCACCCCACAAGGCCACCGATCGCCGGTACTCCGCTACCGTTTTGCCCGGCAACATCGGCATCATCGTTGCCGCTCGCGTTTGTCCCTGCGCCTCCCGCGCCTGGACCAACCGCTCCACCACCTCGTGTAGCGGCCGCGCATTTCGGACCATTTCTTCGAGACTAGGAATGTGCCAGCGATTGTCCAGATACGCCACCAGGCATGCGTCATCGGTGAATCTATCGACGGTCAGCGCCATCCATTGGTACCGGACAACCCCATTGTTGGTCGACCAAACCAGCTTCCACGGCACCGTGCGCTCGCCAAAACGTACGCCAATCTCCCCATCAAAACCCGCGCCGAGCTGGAACTTCGGCACGTCAACCATCGCCTTGTTGAGCAACGACAATTGCTCATCGACTTTTTTCTTTCCGGCGATTTCATGCGCTTGTCCGGGCGGAACAATCTCGAAGACAAACCGTTTGGCTATATCGGCAATGTCCACATGCCGATCACGGTCGTACGCATCGATCTTGCCGGTGTCTCCTCCGGCGGCATTGACGATTTCGACCAGTTGGTCCCGTTCGGGTACACTCGCCGGAAATGCCGCCGCATAATACGCGCGAAGGAGCCGCTGAGCCGCGTAGCCCAAATGAAACTGATATCGGCGATTCGCTTCCTCGCCATTGGGCGTATACGCCTCGGGGAGTTTGGCCGGGTCTAGCATCCCCGGCTCTTGCTCATTGCCCCGGACGAACGCCGCCATTCCATGGGCAGAACGGCGCGCATCCGACGTGATTTCATTGCGGAGCAATTGGGCAAAAGCGCCGCTCTCCGGCGATTGCAACTCAATTGCGGACGACCCACACCCCAGGATCATCATTGCAAACACGAGTGCAATCCACCGAATGTTGGTCAGAGCAACCACGATCCGCTTGAGCCGAAGCTTCACGAAGCACATGCATGGAACGCATCAGGGCGGGTGCGATGCGTCAATGAGAATGGTGCACGAACCCCCAACGCGCCCCTCGGACCTACTCCGACACGGTCCCCCTTACAATCTGACCCGCATCCGAGTGTATCGGACACGCTCCGGCCTACCGCGTCTCACCTGCATCAAGCCACTCGGGGTAACGCGATGGTGCCACTGGGACCCCACTCGGACCTAGTCGGATTAGGTCTTCCTTACAATTCGACCCTCGTCCGAGTGTATCGGACACGCTCCGGCCTACCGCGTCTCACCTGTATCAAGCCACTCGGGGTAACGCGATGGTGCCACTGGGACCCCACTCGGACCTAGTCGGATTAGGTCTTCCTTACAATTCGACCCTCGTCCGAGTGTATCGGAGGCAATCGCCTGTGGCCGAGTTTACCTGCATCGACCATGTCAAAGACGTTTGGTGGTACACACGATAGCTGCACACAACCTTGTCGACTTCGCTCACCGCAGGCAGCCGATTCCCGACCGAGCGACCCATGGTCTCGTTCCCTCGAGGTCCATGGAGTGGTCGCGCGCCTGTGCGCGCTCGCTCGATGCTTGACAGCAGGCGGATGAATCGTCAAGTGAAACCACGCACGACAACGTGCTGTTCAGGCCGGCCAAACCCCGAAACTCTTGTTTGTCCGCGGTGGAGACGATCCTGCCCTTGCACCACGAGTCAGACGTCTTCCTCGGCGCTCAAACCATGTTCACGTTTGAGTTGGGAGAGGTATTGGCGGGTGACACCAATGGCGTCCGCGGTTTGCGTGACATTGCCGCCGTATTGGTGGAGTTTGGCTTTGATGTAAGCGCGATCGAAATGGTCGACGACGACTTGGCGGGCATCGGCCAATTTCATCGGCAAGAGGCTGCCGAGGTTGGGGCGTTGATTATTGTCGCCACTGAATTCTGCCAAGTATTGTTTGACATTTTCGACCCCCAGAAAAAGCCCCACGAATTTCTGCAGTTCGGCGACATTGTAGTCCCAGGTATGGGCCCGAAAAAAAGCCCACGCCGATTGAGGTAAATCCATTTTCTTGCGCGGTGGATTGCATTGGGCCAAAAAAGCCTCGACGAGCAACGGAATATCGTCTTTTCGATGACGAAGCGGTGGGATGTGCAATATCGCGCCTCCGTGCGCGCGCACGTATTCCCCAATGCCGAATTGATTGATTTGATCCGGTTTTGCCGAGATCATGACCCGCGCGGCAAACGGTCGCTGCTGGTTTGTCCCGACCGGAATGATGCGTTGCGTACGCAATGCTAACACGAGCTTGCCGCCAACATCGGCTGATAACTCGTCGATATTTGCCAAAAGGAGCAGCCCGCCTCGTGCTTTCTCCAAAATCCCGTGGCGCAATTCGCTCGGACGCGTGTCGTCACCTTCGACATGACCGAACAAAGTGGCTAGTTCGTGACCTCGGCGCAGTTTGGCGCAATCAACAATGACAAACTTCACGTTTGTGGAGATCTCTTTGGCCATGGCCTGCGCCATTGCACAGCGCCCGGTTCCTCGTTCCCCAATGAGGAGAATGGGGCCTGTTTCAGCACATGCCCGGGCAGCTTGCGCGAACAAGGCGCGCATGAGGAGACTTTGGCCCTTGACGTCATGAAATGAATCCGAATCCCAAAATTGAATTTCCCGAGGTCCACGACTTCGAATGAGGAGGCTCGTCGAACCAATGCGCACCGTCGTATTATCCGCAAGAACACCTTCGATGATTCGCGTCGTTCCAAGAAATGAGCCATTCTTGCTACCTTTGTCGCGAAAAACCACACCCTCTTCGGCCACGTGGATCTCGCAGTGTTCGCTCGATACATGCGGATCTTTGATCACCACGTCGCATCGGGAACGCGAACCAAGGACAATCGGCGCCATGTTCACGTCGTACACGGAGGTCGTACCATCTGGTGTCGAAATATGAATTTGCACCGCAGGAACTCGAAGTCTCCCGCGCCCCGCTTGCGTTTCGGTGCGAAGCAGATCCTTCGCCGAATTCAACACCGGCGGGGAAAGTTCTCGAGCAAGCATCGTCATGGGTGATCCCTTTCTCCACTTTCACGAACCGCGACATGTTGCTACATCGGCGACACGAAACCGCGTTTGTCGGAGGTCGATGCTATCCCGTACGACAAACCTCGTCAAGAGAAATTCCACCAATCTACGCAGTTTTTCGCATGTTTGTCCTCGATCCACGTCGACTAGTGGTTTGCGTGAAAAACGCATTTGAATCGCCGAGACATATGTTCAGATAGTGGGTTACTCGTTTCTGGTATGAACGACGGGGAGAAAAATTGTGCCGTCCAACGTGCTTGACGCGGCGAAAAGAATCATCGACACTCGATTCATGAAACAACGATTCATGGGCTTGATTTTGATCGCCGGTGGCCTCGGGGCATGCTCGGCAGACTCCAATGGCACCACAACGTCGACGGCAAGCAGCTCGAGTGGCGATACGGGCGGCTTGGGGGGCATGGGAGGTTCGAGCAGCTCCGGGGGTTTGGGGGGCGAAGGGGGTTTTATTTTCACGCCCGACGGAGGAATGCCGAACTGCACGCCGGTATCCACGATCGAAATGACTTGTGACGGCAAAGACGACGATTGCAATGGGCGCGTAGACGACGTCGATATTGGCAAAGACGGCATTTGCGATTGTTTGCGCATAGGAATCGTTGGCAGTCCGGGGTCGAATCCATCGGCCAATTTTCAATCGTGGTTGCAAGCCCGAGGGACGACGGTCGAACGAACGCACCAAACGACGACCGAAGCCTTCGATGCGGCATTTCTCAGCAAATACGACGTGCTCATTCTCGACCGCTTGCCCCGCGAATACACGATGACCGAGGCCGCGGCGCTCGAAACCTGGGTCAAGACGCATGGGGGGTTTGTCTCGATGACCGGATACACCGGAGCCGCGGCGCCCGATTTTTATACGAATACGTTGCTCGCTCCTTTTGGACTCGAATATCAACCGGGGCTTTTTTCGGAACCGGTAACGATGTTTGCAATGCATCCCGTGACGACGGGATTGACTTCCGTCACGTTCGCCGGCGGATACTTGGTCAAAGATCTGGGAGGCAATGGCGGAACGAATACGATAATCGGCAGCATTTCCGCAGGTCCGGTGGCATTCGCCCATGAACGAGGGAATGGGAGAGCAATCGTGTGGGGTGACGAGTGGATCGAATTCGATAGTGAATGGACAACCCTGCCCGAAATCGAAAGACTCTGGGTCAACATCATCGCTTGGATTGGTCCGCAAGATAGCTGCCAAGTAACCATCCCGAACTGATCCGACGCGGCGCTCACCAAGCATTACGAAGAGTTCGCCCGGAGAAAAGACTTTCCCCAGCCGATCGCTATGTGGACGTCGGTATGCACCGCCCTGCCCGCTGAGAGATGCAGTTTTGTCAAGGGGTCGTGTGCAAATACCTTATCTGTGCCCTGAAAAGTAATTCTTCATGCATTACTCGAGTTTCACCGCGGTGAACAAATTATTTCAAAGAGTCCGGTGGTCGTGTATCATCGCACAGTGGGACGGTGGTGAATGAGCATGGATCCTTTGAATTCTGAGGTAGATGAGCTTCGGCGTCGAATCGGGGAGCTCGAAGCGGAACTCGTCAAACAAAGGGAGCGAGCGGATCTATATCAAGCGCTATTTGAACACCTACCCGTGCCGGCATTGGCGAGTTCAGCGGATGGAACGTTGGTGGAAATCAATTTGCATCAGCGGCAGCTCTTGGCCGTACCGTCGCGCGAGGCGGTGATTGGCCAATACAACATTCACCACGACCCACAAGCACTGGCCCAAGGGTATGTGAAAAGTTTTGATCGCGCCGTGGCGGGCAAGATCGGTGATGCTATCAGGATGGCACCGACGGCTTATGATTCGGCAGAAGCGGATTATGCACGCATCGAGGATCGAAGCTTCCATTCGCAGAGTTCATTCCAGCCCGCGGATGTCGAGGGAAAACGCTATATTGTCCAAACGAACCTCGATGTGACGCAGCAGATTCGGGCAGAGCGCGCACTGGAGGAGAGCTCGGCGTTTTTCCGAGGCATTTTGGAGCGCGCGCCGGTGGTGGTCGATGTCAAAGACCGCGACGGACGTTATGTGCTGGCGAATGCGCCACGAGAAGCAATGGCCAACGTACAACCTGCCGGCATGTTTGGCAAGACAGACCATGAGCTTTTCCCGAAAGACTTGGCGGACGAATATGTGCAGGCTGACCAGGAAGTGCTCCAAACGGAAATGCCCGTCGAACGCGAGATCATTTGCAAGGAGGGTTGCCAAGGACGGTCGTATTGGTGGACGAAATATCCATTGCGCGATGTTCAGGGTCGGGTCGCATTCGTGTGCAGCATTGCGATGGATATCACGGAGCGAAAACGGGCCGAAGAGGAGGCTTTGGGGCTGCAAGAAAAAATGCTTGCTGTCAAAGACGCGACATTACGAGCTCTTTCGACGCCCCTTTTGCCAATTGCCAAAGGCGTGATCGTATTGCCATTGGTCGGCACGGTGGATGGGCAGCGAGCATCTGCGGTATTGGAAACGTTGTTGCAAGGTATTGCGGAGCATCAGGCCGAGCGGGTCATCATTGACGTAACCGGCGTGCCCGAGGTGGATGCGGATGTAGCGAATGCATTGCTGCAAACGGCGCGAGCGGTGAGATTGTTGGGCGCCGAGGTGGTGCTAACGGGTTTGCAAGCCGGAATTGCCCGAACGCTCGTCGATCTGGGAGCAGACCTCGGAGATATTCGAACCTTGGCGACACTAGAAAGCGGGATCTCGCTGTCGTTGCGACGGCGCAAAGGATGAGCGCGAATTCGCAGTGAATACTTGGATCTTGTTTGGCGGAGTCAAACCCCATATCGAGCTGAAGCGGAATTCATTGCGGCACTGGAGGCGCGGAAAAACACCCGATCGTCGTATCGATGCGGAAGTTCGATTCCGACGTGTGCCGTTCGGCAAAGAAGAAATCGAGAGGGTATTTGTTGCCTTTCACGATTCCGAATTCGGCAGCCCGCGCATCGAGGTCGATCGTGCCCGTCATTGCCCCGTGTACCCCGCCCAAATCAATGGCCAGTTTGCCATTGATGAAGGTAAACAAATCATCGTCTCCGGTAAAGGTAAAGATCTCGCCACCTTCGTACGTAAATTGCGTGCGCAATTCGAGCGTGAAGTGATAATTGTGCGTCAATCCCTCATCACCAAACCCTTGACCATCAATCGGAAAGAAGGCCGAGTTCGAATACGTATAGGTTCCGCCACCCGCATCGGTCAAAGGAATTTCGACGGGAATGGCTTGGTTCACTCCGGGTACGTCCCGGTACCATTGATCGAAATTATCCTTTCCCGTGGTCGTGAGCGTCGTGGGATTACCCGCATAAACAGGTTTGCCATCGGCTCCGAGGGTCGTGGCGACGATCCCCGGATCAACATCGACCGTGTACTCGAAGTCCGGATGATTGATGGAAAAATCGCGAACGATGGCCTTGAGAACGGGATTGCAAGTCACCGGGGCACCTCCGCCCCCCGCAGATCCACCTACGCCCACGGGAAACAGAGTGCCACCTTCGCCTCCCTGGTTTGTCCCGCCTTCACCAGCACCTCCTTGACCATTGGAACTCGATGCTCCGCCGTTTGCCCCCGAGCCGGTGCCATTATCGGTGCCCGATCCGCACGCAAAAGGCTCGGCAACGAGAAGAAAAAGAGCGAGAACGCTCGCTGCGCGTTTTACGGATGAACTGTCCAGTCGCAAGGATTTCATCCCCCGAGAATACAAGACTCACGTGGCTCCGCTCAACAACAAAATGCCGCAAATCTAGTAAAAAATCTCGAACGCGCAACTTTTTGGTTGCATGACACCAAGTGATGCATTAGAAGATGCGCAACCTGGAGGTTGCCCATGAGCACACCCGAGAATACAGAAGTAGTTCCGGACAAGATTGTGAAGAGCGTCGTGTTGAAGGCGTCACAAAGTCGAGTATGGAAGGCGATCAGCAATGCTGAAGCATTTGGCGCTTGGTTTGGCGTGGCTTTTGACGGCCCGTTCGTCCCGTACACACGAATGACGGGGAAAATCGTGCCAACGCAGGTGGATCCGGTGGTGGCGAAGATGCAGGAGCCGCACACGGGAAAACGGTTCGATTTCACGATCGAACGAATCGAACCGGAACGGTTCTTGTCGTTTCGGTGGCATCCATTTGCGATCGATCCGAATGTCGACTATTCGCAGGAGCCGTCGACGTTGATCACATTCGAACTCGAAGCGGTCGAAGGTGGAACGCATTTGACGATTACGGAATCGGGATTCGACAAGATTCCCTTACGTAGGCGAGCGGAAGCGTTCCGGGCGAACGAGGGTGGTTGGGAGCATCAAACGAAGCTCATTGAAAAATACTTGGCTCGCGATGACGCGTGAACGTCGAAATCAAGCCGCATGCAGCGAGATGGCCCCTGTTTTCGCGGCCCTTGGAGACGAAACGCGGCTTCGTGTCGTTACGCGTCTTTGTGCAGAAGGGCCATTATCGATTTCGCGTTTGACCGAAGGGACGGACGTGACGCGCCAAGCCGTGACGAAGCATCTGCGGGTGCTCGAAACGGCCGGTTTGGTGCATAGTTCGCGGGATGGTCGGGAAAACGTTTACGAATTCGAGCCGCGGCGCATTGCCGAAGCGCGGCGTCTTTTGGACGTCATTTCGGCGGAGTGGGACGACAAGCTCGAACGTTTGCGGGTCTTCGTCGAAGATTGACGAACTCGTCGGTCAGCGCTTGTTGGCGCATTCGCCATCACGATCGGGCATTCGATCGCAGCCGGATGGATCTGGCGGATGGTCTTTCAAGCAGCGATCTGCGCAACTCATATCACTGCCCATGACGCATTTCGTGACGCAGACGGAAAACTCGCCGGCACATTTATTGACGGCCGACGGCGTTTTGCAATGATAATACGCACCATTGACACAACACGTGGCTGAGGTATTTTCTTGCGCCTTGGCCACACCACCGAGCGCGCTGGTCGCGGCATTGAGAAAACCCGCCACGCCACCGCCACTGCCATTGCTACTGCCATTACTCGCTGTGGCCGCTTCGGCTTTTTTCTGTTCGGCAGCGCGGCGTTCTTCTTCAGCTTTTTCGGCTTTTTTCTTGGCCGCTTCGGCTTTGGCCAATTCGACTTCGGCCTTTTCGCGCTGTTGCGCATCCGCGCTCGCTTCACCCCAGATTTCTTCGCCGACCTTGGAGGCTTCATCCGTGAGGGCTTTACGTTTGTCCGCGGGCATCTCGGTGCCCCCGACGACGTCGATGGCCATCACGACCTTCTTTTCGCTCGTTTTATAATGGATCCACACGGACGAACCCATTTGGAATTTGCAGAATTCCCGTTCTTCACAAATGGGTTTGTAGCCACGTTTTTTGATGGATGATTCGAGCGACGCGACGGTGGACCGACCGTCTTGACCCGCATAGGCGAGAGGTGTCGTTTGGCGAACTTTGGTGCACGCAGAGAGGGACAGGAAGCCGGCGAGAAGTAGGGTAAACGAGTAACGCATGCTCGTACACGTACATGGGCGCACGGGCGATTTCAAGGAAATTTTAATGGTCCATCACCGGCAGTATCGGGAGGACATGCATGTGCAGGCTCGGCGGGAGGTGGTGGGGTGGGGTTTGAGGCTTAGGTCAGAATGCGCATTGTGTTCTCGTTCAGTTCGTGCATGTTCGGGAGAAAAACGCGGGAGTTCACAAATTATCCTTTTTCGAACGCGACGTCGGTAGCGGCTATGCAAACCACCGGGGCCCACCGCGCCGCCCCTTGCGAGCACCGTCTTTGCCTGCTTACATCACTTTCTCTTTCCCGCTCCGTTTTTTGGATGCACAACCCCTCGCCATCGGCTATGAACGCGCCCCCATGATTCGGCTCGACTCCATTGGCAAACGCCACGGCAAGCAAATCCTTTTCGTAGAAGCATCTTGTGCCATCAACCGCGGCGAAAAAATCGGTTTGGTTGGGCCCAATGGCTCTGGTAAGACCACGATTTTTCGCATGATCACCCGCGAGGAAACCCCTGATGAAGGCCAAATCTCCATTGATCGTGGCATCACGGTGGGCTACTTCAAGCAAGACGTCGGCGAGATGAAAGGCAAAAGCATCGTGGCGGAAACGATGGATGGCGTCGGCCCCGTTTCGGCCATTGCCGCCGAATTGGCCGACCTCGAACTCGCGCTGGCCGACCCCGATCGCGCCGATGAAATGGAAGAGCTGCTCGAGCGTTATGGGCAAGCCCAGGCGAAATGGTCCGAACTCGACGGTTATGCGCTCGATGCCCGGGCCCGGGAAATTCTCGCGGGACTCGGGTTTGCGAATGACCTCATGGATGCGGATGTGGGCACGTTATCTGGTGGCTGGAAAATGCGGGTCGCGCTCGCCCAAATCCTTTTGCTTCGTCCGGACGCACTTCTTCTCGACGAACCCACCAACCACCTCGACATCGAATCGATCATTTGGCTCGAAGGCTTTCTCAAAGCGTACGAAGGCTCGCTCGTGATTACGTCCCACGATCGCGCTTTCCTGAATCGTTTGTGCACAAAAATTCTCGAAATCGATGGTGGTGACATCACGACCTATACTGGCAATTACGATTTTTACGAACGTCAGCGGGTAATTGCCGGACAGCAGGCCGAAGCGCAATATGAGCGTCAGCAGGCGATGTTGGCGAAGGAAATGCGGTTCATCGAGCGTTTCAAGACGCACGCGGCAAAGGCGGCCCAAGTTCAAAGTCGGGTAAAAAAGCTCGACAAGATTGAGAAAATGGAGGCGCCGAAAAAGAGCAAACGGCCGCCGATGTTCGACTTTCGGGTGCCTGCTCGGAGTGGCGAGGACGTCGTCAAACTGGAACGAGTAAGCAAGCGTTTTGGCTCCCGAACCATTTATGATGCCTTGGATTTCCTCGTTCGTCGCCGCGAACGTTGGTGTGTCATGGGCGTCAATGGCGCGGGTAAGTCGACTCTTCTCAAAATCATTGCAGGTGCGCTCGAACCGGACGCAGGAAACTCCTCGCTCGGCGCGAGCGTCAAATTGGGCTATTTCGCGCAGCATGCTTTGGATGTGCTCGAAGCCGATTCTACGGTCATTGGCACCTTGATTTCTTCATTTCCGGAGGCGTCGCTCGGTACGCTCCGCACCTTGGCGGGTTGTTTTGGGTTTTCCGGCGACGACATCGACAAACCATGTCGCATTCTTTCCGGGGGCGAAAAGGCGCGGCTCGTGCTGGCGCGGATGCTTTATGATCCGCCGAATTTTTTGGTCCTCGACGAACCCACCAACCATTTGGACATTGCTACCAAAGAAATGCTCGTCGAAGCTTTGGCGAATTTCGAAGGCACGATGATCTTCGTTTCGCATGATCGACATTTTCTCGCCGCGCTTTCCAATCGCGTATTGGAACTCACGCCGGAAGGTGTCCACCAATATGGTGGCGGTTACGTCGAATATGTGGCCGCCAGTGGTCACGAAGCCCCCGGACTTCGCCACTGAAACCAGACGCTCCTGCGAATCGTCTCCACCCGCCGACCAACTCTTTTCAAGCATTCGAAAATGCGCTTCAATGCGTCTACTTGGCCTTCCTTTGGCAAGTGAGACGAGGTCATCATGAAGCTTGCTGCATGGATTTCTTTGGGCGCATTGGGTCTGCTCGCATCAACCGCGGGATGCGTTGCTGAAGCCGAAGCGTTGTTCGCCGGCGAAAATCGTACCGATTTGACAACCAGCAGCTCGGGAGCAGGCGGTCAAGGCGGAAGTGGTCAGGGCGGAAGTGGTCAGGGCGGAAGCTCTTCGTCGTCGGGCGAGCCTTCGTCCTCGTCTAGTTCATCCTCTGGAGATCCTTCCACAAGTTCGTCTTCGTCGAGTTCTTCGAGCTCGAGTTCGTCCTCGTCGAGCTCGAGTTCGAGTGGTGGGGTCGACGTTGTCGTCTATTGCGCTGGCATGCAGTGCGCAACGAACGAAGTGTGTTGCTACAATGCGCAAAATGGTTCGCTCTCTCATTGCAACGCTGATTCCAACTGTGGAACCGGATTCGCAGTTCTTTCGTGTAATGGCCCGTCCGATTGCCCCGGCGCCGTTTGTTGTGCTACCCGCACAAATGGCCCATATACCGATGTTTCCTGCCAAGCGACCTGCAATGGAGCTGGCCTATCCATCGTGTGCGAAGGCGATTCAACCATCTGTCCGATGGGATTGATGTGTGGTCAAAGCAATTCCCTCGGAATGGGCTACATGACTTGCCGCTGAGCATCGTGGAATTTTCGAGTTTCAGCGGTGCATGAACATTTGCGCCGCGACTAGATACATCACGTAAAAAACGTCGCCGCCAAATCAGTGTTGACTCCATCTCGAATTGCGTCTATGCATGCAAGAACGAGTCGCGCGAGTTTGTCGAAATCGTACATTGCAGCCAACACGACATTCCTCCAGCTCGACAATTCGATTCCAAAACTTTCCACCATGACCGCCCGCGACGGAAAACATGTCATCTGCGCCCAAACCGGATAGTGCCGAACCAACGACGAAGTCGGATGACCTCGTCGGCACTGTCCTCAATGAGCGTTACCTGATTCTGCGCCTGCTGAATGAAGGCGGCATGGCCAAGATCTACGTCGCCAAGCACAAAGTGCTGGGGCGGGAAGTGGCGATCAAAGTTCTCAAAGGCGGATGTGCCGACGATTCCGACGTCGTACAAAGATTCATCAATGAAGGACGCGCAGCTGGGACGCTGGGACATCCCAATATCGTCGAATGTACGGACATCGGCACCACGACGGATGGAAAACCTTACCTCGTCCTCGAATTGCTCAACGGCCATTCACTCGCCGACGAAATCATTCGCTCCGGGCCCATGACCATTGGGCGAGCTGCGAAGATTGCTTCACGTATTGCGGATGCCTTGGCTACGGCCCATGTTTCTGGAATCGTTCATCGGGACCTGAAATCGGACAATGTATTTCTTTCGCGTAAGCGCGGGGTCGTAGATTGGGTGAAAGTTCTCGATTTCGGCGTTTCGAAGTTCGATGCGGAGCCTGTGGGTACACAAAAGGGCAGCATGCTCGGAACGCCTGATTTCATGGCGCCCGAACAAGTCGTCGATGCAGGAGCGGTCAATTTGCGGGCCGATATCTACGCGCTCGGAGTGATTCTTTATGAAATGCTCGTCGCCCGGCGCCCATTTCATGGAATTGCTTTTCCCATGGTCCTTTATGCCATTGCCCACGAACCCCCGCCGGCATTGGAGTCATTTCGCGCCGACATTCCCCCTCCCCTGCTCGCACTCGTGTCGAAATGCATGGCCAAACGTCCCGAAGACCGGCCTGCCTCCATGTTCGAGATTCTCGAAGCCCTGGAACCTTTTGCCGATCGCGTTTCCGTCGATGCGTCAATGGACGATCTCGTCGCCAGCTCGTCGGCCCGACTCTCCGTCGTACCATTTAATGAATTGTTGCTGCAAGAACCCAACGAGGAACGACGACGTTCGAGTTCGTCCGGGGCAGCCCCCACGTCCGCTACCCTACCCAATCCGAATCAACAGAAAAATAATCGTTCTATTCAGACGTTTTGGGGAGGCGTCGCCTTTGCCTCCCTTGTGTTGCTCGGCGCGGTCGGATTTTATTGGGTCCGTCTCGCGTCCCAGTCGGCAAACCCCGCAATCACCGCTTCATCCGCAGCGCCCGCATCCGCGACAGAAATGACCGAAGTTGCGGTCATCATAACCCCGGCCAATGCTTC
>DAOMZH010000007.1:0-20184 GCA_035437985.1 Polyangium sp. (in: bacteria)
TTGTATCGAGCTCTCTGCTGATTCTTGGGTCGATCGCGTGGCGAACGAACCATGCAAGGTCCAGCGCGGGCCCTGGTGCGGGTGCATGTGCGCGGAGCCCCGACAAACACTCGTGTTCGGGTCTTCTCGTCAGGCGAATTCGTTGTTAGAGCAGGACCAACATGCGAATCGCCTCCTGGAATGTGAACTCCGTTCGTGCACGTCTCGAACATCTCACCGACTGGCTTCGTCGCGCGCAACCCGATGTCGTGTGCATGCAAGAGACGAAGGTCGAAGACGACAAGTTTCCGCACGAAGCCTTGGGCGATGCGGGGTACCGCGTCGTGCACGCAGGTCAAAAAACATACAACGGCGTGGCCATCGCCGCGCGGTTTGGATTGTCAATCGACGACGTGAAAAAGGACCTCGACGGCGACGCGGAGGACACCGCACGGCGACTGATTGCCGCGACGATCGAAGGCGTACGGATCATCAATGTGTACGTGCCAAACGGTCAGGCCGTGGGCACGAAACCGTTTGCATACAAATTATTGTGGCTCGAACGATTGAAGCTCGAACTCGGAGCGCGGCACTCGGCGAATGAACCTTTGCTGCTGTGTGGAGACTTCAACGTCGCGCCGGAAACGGTCGATGTGCGCGAGCCGAAAAAGTGGGAAGGGGGGATCTTGTGTCACCCGGACGAACGCGCCGCACTTCGCAAATTGCTCGACTGGGGTTTGGTGGATTCATTGCGGGCTCGTCATCCCGACGAACAGATTTACAGCTGGTGGGATTATCGGATGGGTGCGTTCAAGAAAAACAATGGCTTGCGGATCGATCTCATCCTCGTCACGCCCTCGCTTCTCGCGCGTACGAAGGACGTGTGGGTGGACAAGAGCACGCGGGAGCTGGACAAGCCGAGTGACCATGCGCCGGTGCTGATCGAAATCGACTGAAGTCAAGGCCTCGATCAGACAGAAAATGTCCGATAGGACGGATAACGACCTATGTATGGTCGGACAGGCAATGTCCTATCATGGCGAAATTGACGCGGCGCGAACGGCACTTCGTTGTTACGTTTTGCCCCGTGATGCGACTCGATCTCGATGGTTACTCGCTCGATTTGCCGCCGTGCTGGTCGGGCTTGGAAGACGTGACCTATTCCGATCCGACCACGTTGCCTCCGGTCGCGCTTGCAGCGGAAGGGGGCCTGGGTCGGCTCATGGTTGCCGAGATGCTCTTCGAGGACGACGAAGAGCCCGGCACGGAACTCGGTGCAGTCGAAGCTCTCGCAGTTGCTTGGGGCAAGCGTCGCCGCGTACAGCCGCTCGATCTGAAGGCGATGGATTGTCCTGACGGTACAGCCGCGACAGCGACGTACTTCGTGCGTGGTTGCTTCGTGCAGGTGTGGTTCTTGTCGAACGGCGAACGTGTCGTGCAGGTCAGCTACGTTTGTCCGTGGGATCAACGCACCGCCGAACAAATGGACCGCGAATCGATCGTGCGTTCGCTTCGTTGGTCCTGACGAACTCGTTTTTGCATTTGGGGCGGCGCGTCGCCTGCGGCGCTCTGCACCCCAAACCCACGTTTTACTCCGGCGCGCTCGTTGCCTCTGCGGGCGCGTCGGGTTTGCCCGCCTCCGGATCCTTGCCTTCCTTCACTTGTTTCGGTGCCTCTTCCTTCGCGTCGCCTCGCTCCGGCGGCGCGGAGGAGGCTGCACCGGTTTGCTTTGAGCTCGAACCATTTGCCCCTCGCCCGAGGTACGACTCTTCGACGCAGCTTGCTTGCATGCGTTCGGGACACGCGATGCGCACGTGAAAGTGATCGTCGTGTACGTCCACGTCCGAAGGGCTCATCAACGCGGCAGCAGCTTTCGTGTACAGATCCTGGGAGACTTTTTTCTTTTGCGACGCGTACGTGAGCAAGCGTTTGCGCAGGCCCATCGAGACAAACACGTAGCGCACTTCGACTTTGGGATCGGTGATGAGTGACTCGACGAAGAGCCAATTTCGTTCGTCGTCAAAACGAACGATCGCTCCATCGCGAGCTCGACCGTCGCCGCCAAAGGGCACGAAACGATGCGGATTCACTTGCTTTCCGTCGTCGTGTTTCATGTAGAACCCGACGTCGGCATCGCGCCCGGATTGATGCGAGTTGTGTCCGAAGAGTGGCCCGCCGTGTTTGGCCGAGAGATCGCCGACGAACAGCACTGAGCCTTTGTGCTTCTTGCGCACCTTCGCGGCCGCGCGTTTGAGCACTTGCACGAGCTCTGGCGTGCCCCATGCATGACCACCACCGCGCACTTCGAGCGAACGATTCGAGGTCAGCTTGTCCCCGTGGCCGAGTTTGCCCGCGTTCGGTGCGCCGATGGACTGTGGTCCTTTCGGCAGCTTTTCTACGGGTTTGTCATCGCTTTTGTCTTGCCGAACCTTCGCGACTTTCGCCGTCTTGGTCACTTTCGCTTTTGGAGGAGCAGCCGACGCTGGTTCGTCGAGAACCGGGAGGCTCGAGAACGCGAGCGCAAGAGCGGCGATTCGTAGAATTCGGGCGACCAGACGCATGGTGGCGACGACGTTAGCGCGCTACGCGGGTGGCAGCAGAGGGAACGTGAATTCGGGCGCGTGAATCTTTGATGAACAAGGAACTTGACATGCTCCGAGGCCACGAGTAGAAGGCTGTCCGCGTCTCCCATGGGAGTCGTCGAGTGCGCCCGTAGCTCAGCTGGATAGAGCATCGGACTTCGAATCCGAGGGTCGTCCGTTCGAATCGGTCCGGGCGTGCCAAGTGTTCGAGCCGCCTCTTTCAGAGGAAGACCGGACGCTTCGTTGACAATAAAAAACTGGGCCATTAGCTCAATTGGTAGAGCAGTGGACTCTTAATCCATTGGCTGAAGGTTCAAGTCCTTCATGGCCCACCCAGTAACCCTCGAATGGCCCGTTGAATGAGATAACATTCGACGGGTTTTTTATGTCTTGCGCCTTCATTTTCATTCGCTCGCGTAATGGTCGCGATGACGCCCGGCGTCGCCTGGACATTGCGTCCCGCTTTTCCCCTATCGTGCCCGAATCTACGTGGGTTCACGACGTCGGCGAGAACGCCGTTTGCGGGGGCTTTTCCAATGCCGAGGAAAGCGCTGCCGGCAGTTATGTGCACGTGGATGAAAATGACGCGGGGCTCGTCGTTTTTCAAGGTTGGGTCGCGGGAAATGGTTTGGCGGAGCAACCTTTTTCGCATTCCGTCGCGCAATGGATCTCGGAACGTATTCACGCTACTTCATTCGACGAATTCGTCCGCGACACGACCGGAGAATGGGCCATTCTTTCTATTTCCCGCGCCGGGCACGTGTCGGCAGCCATGGCCTTTCCCGGCGGGGAACATCTTTATTATGGATTCCTGAATGGAGTCCTGGTCGTCAGCAACCGCGCGGTGATGTGCGCCGCGGCGCTGCATGAAAATATTCCCGCGCCAAACCCATTTTTTCTCGGCTGGTTACTCACGGAAAATCACGCCTTCGTTTCCGACGACGGCACGCCGTTTCCTCATGTGCAAGCGCTGCATCCATTAAAGTTGCTCGAGGTTCAACCCGATTCCGACACATTCATCCTTCTTCCACGTCCTTGGCCCATTGCCGACAAACCAGTTTCTTATGACGAGCTTTTGGACCAAATCGTCAAACGTACTGCGCTCGTGCTTCGCCTACCGAATGTCCCGTTTCGATTTTCCCTGACGGGTGGTCGCGATTCGCGCCTCGTTTTGGCGGCACTCGTAGCCGCGAAATGCTTCGACAAACTCCGCAGTTGTTACCTGATTGCCCCCCCCGATCACCCCGACGTCGTCATCGGCCGCATGCTGGCTGATCATTATGGCCTGTCGTTCGAATGTTTGACCCGCGAAGCGTCAACACGTTCGGTGTGGGACGATCTCGAGATTCACCATTTTCAAACCGAAATGGGCGTGCATTTTTGGGACAGCAAAGGAGTCTTGTCCCGGCCCCGCGAAGGCCGTATCGGCGGTTCGTATGGCGAAATGTTCTTCAGCCATTTCAAATCGCATTCGGTGCTCGGTTGGCCCGTCGTTGCACAAGGGCTCGAGAGCAATGGCTTCATCGATCCGCTCGACGTCATGACCACGAAAGCACGCGAAGAATTGCGCCAAGGATTCCGCTCCTTTTGGCAGCGACGGCGCGACGAAGGGCTTTTGGCCTCGCATATATACGATCGATTGCATCGCGACGGCCGTATGTGGCGCTGGGTCGGCCAAGGCCGGCTTGCGGCAAACCTAGGTACGGTCAATACAAACCCCATTGCGAGCCCCCAAATGCTCGACAAATATGTCTCCTTATCCTATCCCGATCGGCGTTTCGGACGACTGCATTACGAATTGATGCGCCTAGCCGATCCTTGGCTTCCCAAACAGCCGTGCCAGCCGAAATCATTTTCCGCGTATTTGACCGGGCGCTTACCGCCGCGCATGAAGTTTCCTCCTCATGCCGAGCGCACCATTGCTCCTCAGCATAAGCTTTGGCAAACCCAACGTGACGAACTCATTGATTATTTGCTCGCGGCCGCCAAAGGTACTTTTTTCGAGCTGGTCGACAAAAAACGCCTGGAAAAACTTCTGCAGCGTACGCCTACGAATGCGGGACGCATCCCCATTGCCAACGTCCTGGGGATCCTCGGCGTGCGTCACGCCCTTGAAACGCCGCTTCAGCCTCATCCTTGCCGGGTTGAATCCGCCTGAATGCGGTAATGACTTTGGCGGGTCAAACCGGAATCGCTTCGAGCACGCTATATCCCGATACTGTGGGAACGACGCGCCGCAACACAAAACCGGCCTGACGAAGCAATTCGCGATATTCGAGTTCGGTTCGTTCACGTCCGCCAGTCAATACCAGCATTCCAATATCGGAAATCTTGGCCAGTGAAAGTCGGTTTTTCTTTCCGACGAGCATTTCGACGATGAGAAGCTTTCCAGACCCACGCATGGCGCGATGACAGGTCGCCAGGAGCCGGGATGCATCGGCATCATTCCAATCGTGCAGAATCCATTTGAGGACGTAGGCATCATGGCCTGCAGGAATTCCGTCAAAAAAGTCCCCACCAATCATGGTCACACGCGGCGCCACGTCCACGGGAGACAACAGCCCCACTTCCTGGGCCTTTGTAATCACATGCGGTAAGTCGAAGAGAATGCCTTTCAAATGGGGAGCGGTGCGCAGAATTGCCGCCAGCAATCCTCCTTCGCCGCCGCCAACATCGACGATCGTATTCAGCGAAGTAAAATCATACGCCGCCGTAATCGTGGGAATGGCCATGGCCGACATACTCGTCATGGCATGGTCAAAAATGCGTCGATATTCAGGTTTACTGTCGTACCAGGCAAAAAATGGCATTCCATGATTATTTTCATGGTGCGTCTTTCCATTACGCATGGTTTTCATGACCTCGGACCAACCAGCGTAAATCCAATCAGCGCCGACGTATTGGGCTGTCGGGAGCATCGAACCGGCCGCATCATCACGTAAACATTCGGAAAGCCGCGTCAGGGCAAAACACCGTCCTTCCGTTTCTCGAAAAAAACCCACGCTGGACAACGTCCGCAATACTCGATAAAGTGCATCGGGGTCGAGTCCCGTTTCACTTGCCAAATCCTCGACGCTTCGCGGACCGTTACATAACAAATCCGGAATTCGGGATTCCGCGACGACGTAGAGACAACGCGCGATGACGACGTCGAACACCATGTGCTGGAGTACGACGGCTTGCGGCATCGAGAATCGGTTCTTGAGGCGCTCGAGACCATTGATGATGCTTTCCAATCCGCGCACGACAAAGACGGGTGGAATCCACGGCTCCGTATTCGGTTTTTGCTTCACACGCTTCTCCGTTCGCGGTTATCTTTTGACCCGATGGTCACGACTCGACATCATTCGTGATACAACGATTTGACTCTCGTGTAAACCTATGACGAACGT
Source organism: Polyangium sp. (in: bacteria) (assembly GCA_035437985.1). Lineage (GTDB taxonomy): Bacteria > Myxococcota_A > Polyangia > Polyangiales > Polyangiaceae > Polyangium. Next base: position 5,954 of record DAOMZH010000007.1, read on the forward strand.
GAACTCCATGTCCGGCAATGTCGCGCCCATTCCGGGTTATCCTCGAACACCGATCATCGGCAATCGAGCCAACACGTTGCGATTTTTTGCCGATCCAGTGGGGCACATGTTCCGTCTCGAACGCGAATATGGCTCCATCGCGTCATTCACGGCCGGGGATTCATCGCTCGTCTGTGCGTTTGGCGCGGAAAACAACCGGTTTCTCCTGTCCGATCCGGATATTTTTCAACATTTTTTGAGTTTGCCTTTTTCCGTTCCCGATGGTTCGGCGGCTACGCGTTTATTCAAAGGCATCTTGTCAATGAATGGCACGACGCACCGGCGATGCCGGCGACTCTTGACGCCCGTCGTGGGCAAAGCGGCGACATCATCGTATTCGGCGCGCATTGTGGAAATCACGGAACATTTTGCCAATCGCTGGCCATCCCAAGGGCCGGAAAACTTCGTGCGCGAAATGCATCATTTGACTTTGCGGGTTTCCACGTATTGCTTATTTGGCGCGGAAGACGCGAGTAGCGATGGTTCGCTTGGGCATTTGGGGCTCGAATTACTAAAGTGTTTGTCCTCGCCGTGGACCATTGTTTTCCCCGTGAACATGGCCGGAACGGCTTATGCCCGATTTCTCGACCTTTGCACGAGATTGGAAGCGCGATTGAAACAATTCATTTACGCGCGCTTGCAAGACACAACGCCCAGAAATGATGTCCTTTCGACATTGATTCGGGCTCGAGACGAAGACGGGCACGGTTTTACCGAAGAAGAAATCATTGCCTTGACCATTTCAATGCTGTTCGGCGGGCAAGACCCACTCTCCAACACGTTGTCGTGGACCCTTTTACTCTTGGCCCAACATCCCCAGATTCTTGCCGACGTTCAAGCCGAATTGGATGGAGTTTTACGCGGCGCCACACCCACGGAAAACGATTTGCCGCGCCTATCGCTGCTCGATGCCGTCGTGCACGAATCGATGCGCATTTTTCCCGCAATCTCGCATTTGATTTTCCGCCGCGCCACAGAATCGATAGCCCTCGGTCCTTATCAGTTGCCTCCCGGCTCGCTCGTCGTTCTGAGTCCTTTGGTGACGCATCGGGATCACGCGCTCTACCCGAACCCAAAGCGATTTCATCCCGAACGTTGGACGACCATTCGCCCATCGGCTTACGAATACATGCCTTTTGGCGCTGGGCCCCGAATGTGCATTGGAGCGGGTTTTTCCGCGCATGTCCTTCGTCTGCAATTGGCGACGATTTTGCGACGATTTCACCCAGTTTTGCCGCCTCAGTTTCGCGTCGATCATTTGCTTCGCGCCGCGAACCTCGGCACCAAAGCCCCCATCATGCTCGCCATGGTCGATCGTCGTCATGCGCCTCGAGCATCCACGAGCCTGCGCGGAACCATTCACGAGTTGGTCGACTTGCCTTCAGCGGGCTGAAATCAAGCTGAAGCTTCCGCAATCTCTTTTTCGAGCGTTTCCCATTCTTCCATCAAGGCCAGGATCCGCTCGTCGATTTCTTTTTGCTCCCGATCGAGCGCGGTAATCTCGGCTTTCGCGGTTTTCTCAAAAAAACCGTCGCTGCAATAAATTTTTTCTATTTCTTTTTTTCGCGCTTCGGCAGCATCGATGGCCGCCATGACCTTATCACGCCGAGCCGGCAATTCTTTTACGCGATTGCGCTTTTTCTTTTGTTCTTCCCACGCCGAACCTTGCAATGGTTGTGCCCCGACAACCTGGGTCCCTTGCTTGGCTTCTTTGGCTTTGCGCGCAACCGTATCGGCGTCCAAATGATCGTCGCCGCACCGTTCCAAATATTCGTCGTACGTTCCCGGAAAATCGTTTGGCCCGGCAGCCGTCACTTCGAGCACGCGCGTCGCGACTTTCGATACGAACCACCGATCGTGCGAAACGAACAAAACCGTCCCTTCATACGCCATGAGTGCATTCGCGAGCGCTTCGATCGCCTCGACATCCAAATGGTTCGTCGGTTCATCGAGGAGCAGCACATTGGGTTCTTTGGCCAATATGGTACAAAACAAGAGCCGCGCGGCTTCTCCACCGGAAAGCAATTCGACTTTCTTGTAACAATCGTCGCCCGTAAAAAGCAAACGCCCAAGTCGCCCACGAACTGCTGACTCAGGTTCGGTTGGACAAATGTTCTGCATGATCGCTATCGGCGTGGCACTGGGATCATCCAGCACTTCGCGATGATCCTGCGCAAAATATCCAAGATGCGTTTCATGTCCCCAACGCACGACGCCCGCGTTCGCCTCGAGTCGCTCGGCCAAAATTTTCAGCAACGTCGACTTGCCAATGCCGTTCGGACCAATGACCGCCACACGTTCGCCACGACGAACTCGCAACGAAACATCCTTCAGAACTCGTTTGTCCCCATAAGATTTGGAGACTTTTTCGACCTCCAAGACGTCGCGCCCACTTTGCCGCACGATCGACAACTTGAACGAAGGTGATCTGCGGGATGATTCTTCGAGCTCGGGAATGTCGATTTTTTCGATCTGTTTGAGTTTGCTTTGGGCCTGCCGAGCTTTCGAGGCTTTGTAACGAAACCTGTCGACGTACGCTTGCTTGTGCGCGACGTCCGCTTCGATGCGCGCAATCTCGGCTTCTTTGCGTTCTCGCTCGGCCTGTTTTTCTTTACCAAACGCGGAATAGTTACCGTGATACAGCGTGATGGTGCCGTAATCGATGTCGAGGATGTTGGTCGCGACGTTGTCGAGGAAGCGTTGGTCGTGTGAAATCACGAGGACGATGCCTTCGTGAGCGCAGAGAAATTTTTCGAGCCACCGAATGGTCAAGATGTCGAGGTGGTTCGTGGGTTCGTCCAGGAGCAAAATGTCGGGACCACCGACGAGAACTTGGGCGAGGAGCACGCGCAGCTTGAAGCCGCCGGACAAGATGGCGAGCGGTTTGTCATGAACGTCCGCGGGGATGCCGAGACCAACCAAGATTGCGGTCGAGCGCGCACGTAACGTGTAGCCGTCGTGCGTGCGAATGACGTCGGTGAGCTCGGCGAGTTTGTGCGCGTCGCCCGCGCCATCGTCGACGATGCGTCGTTCTTCTTCGAGGGCGCTCCACACGATCATGTCGCCCATCATCGCGAGGTCGATGATGCGTTGATCGTCGTCGAGAAAGCGGTCTTGTCGCAGCACGCCCATGCGCGCGCCACGTGTGCGCGTGATGGTTCCTTCGGTGGGGAGATCGTCGCCGGCGAGGATCTCGAGCAGGGTGGTTTTGCCCGAGCCGTTGGCCCCAACGAGGCCATAACGAGAGCCTTTGCTGAGTTCGAGCGTGGCGCCTTCGAAGAGGACGCGTTCGCCGTACGACTTGCCCAAGTTGGACGTGACGATCATCGCGACGGGTGTGGTATAGCCGAAGGCAGAAGATTTGGGGACGCGTTGTGAAGCCCCGAGGAGAGCACGTGCGCCTTCGAGATTTGATTCACGATCCGAACACGACCGTCGATGCGATTGGCCGCTACCTCGACGGCCTTGGTGCTGAAGAACGACTGGGCGAGACGCGCACGCTCTCGCGTGATGATCAACGGAAGCTGTACCAGAAGGCTGAGAAGGCCGAGGCGATCACGCTGGAACACTTTGTGCCCAAAGCAATTGGGCCGCGTGTGGCGGTGCATCACGACGGGCGCAACACGTTGCCGCTTTTGCCGAGCTGGAAGTTGTTTCAGAAGCGGTTTTGCAAACCGGACGATGGTTCGTCGCGGCTGTTCGGGTACAACCAGTCGCCGTTTTTGTCGACAATCGGTCCGGGGTTTTTCGTGGCCATACCGACGAAGGGCAATGCGGATTGGGAGTCCCGGGGCGCGGTGGTGATTGATTATTTTCAGGTGCCCGATGGTCCAGTATCGGATGGTTGGCCGAAGGTAATTCCGAATTCGAAGGGTTTGCAGGTATTGGTCTACAACGGGACGCGCGATTTCATGCGCCTCGTATCGCAGCACGTCTCGATTGGTGCGGCGTACAAGGGCGAAAAGGCGCTAGACCATTACTTCATTCTTTGTCGGGGTGGGTGAGACCATTGACGCACGCGGCAGTCGGGTGCATCATTCGCTCATGAACGCCGACGATTTGCGCGCGTATCGAAAACGCTGGACTCTGGTGGAAGAGGTCGAGAAAGCGGAAATAGCTAAAATGTCCGCAGCGGAGAAGTTTGCTGATACGGCCATGCTGATGCGCGTTGCGCATTCGCTCGGGGGTTTGTCCGACGAGGACGACGAAGGTGTTTTGGAAGTGCGTCGGCGTTGGAATTTACTTGCGGAGCGGATGGGTGTCTGAAGAGCGCTCGCTTGGAGACCTTCGAGATGCGGCGAGTGCCGTATTGTCTTGGTCATCCGCGTCGAACGTACCTGTGGTCGTGATTGGTGGCATTGCGGTTTCGATCCTCAGCAAACCGCGGACAACCAAAGATATCGACGTCATTGCGTGGCTGCCCGATCATGAAATGTGGTCCGTGTTTTTGGCGAGCGGAAAGCGATTCGGGATTACGCCTCGTATTCCGAATGCATTCGAATTTGCAATGCACTCCCGGGTATTGTTACTGCGGCACGATATTTCCGGAGTGCCCATTGATGTATCAATGGGTGCGCTTCCTTTCGAGGAAATTGCGATCAAACGCGCCAAACAGGTGACGGTTGGTGATTTTCAAATTCCGGTACCAACACCGGAAGATCTGATCGTCCTTAAAGCAATTGCTCATCGACCACGGGATTTGGCAGATATTGAAAGCGTCCTGAAGGCGCACACTTCTATTGATGAGAAATGGATCCGCGCAACGGTGCAAGAATTCGCGAATCTGCTGGACGCTCCTGAAATCTTTGATGATCTCGAGAAGCTTTTGGATGCGCGAACAAAGAAAACCCCTCGAAGAATTTCGAAGGGTCGCAAGCGGTGATGCCGCCGACGAGCCGCGTTTTAATGCAGCTCGTCTTTGGCGAGAACAATCAGATTATGGCTATCTCCTACTTGGTGCCGTATCCGCAACCGTAACAACGGTCTCCCGGTACATCGACCGGAAGCATTCCGCAATCACGACATCTGGGATTTGGCCGCCTCAACCAAGACGGAACAGAATAAGGAATCGATTTCTGATATTTTTTGCAATGGGAATTAACAAATTGAATCGAATTCGCTTTGGCTTTTTTCATTCAGTATTTCCTTTGTTGAATGTTCATATGACCATTACACTGCGACCGCGCAGCGAATGGGCCTGTAACATAGGCAGCTTTGCAGGAGCGTCAAGTGCACCGCGCCAAATTTTTCGCGCTGGACGACGCAGGTCGGGTCTTGCGCTCAAGCACCGCAGCAAGGATTACGTCCCGAGTGAATTTGGTTGCGCCTTCAATCCGAATTTGGCGTTTGAACCAGGCTGTTCCCCGGGCAGCAATGAGCACAGCAAAAACCTCATCCGCAAATCCTTCAGACATGGACTCGATATTCGTCAAGTCGACGATCACGATCTTTTCCTCGTTGACCAACTCTTCGATCCGTTTACGAAGATTCGATGCCGTTGCGCGACTCGAAAGAAACGACCCGAATTCTTTTTCGACGAGAATCCTTTTGTTCGCAGCTTGATCGCACACTTTCCCCTCACCTCTTCGCCATGACCGCAATATCCCCCAATACCGGCAATGAGAACTTTGCCTTCATTCGCGCGCGGCCCCCGCCATTTTGCGCGTCTTCCGAAACGATTTGCCACGGAATGACCCCGTCTCCACGCCCCGGAAGCATTCCGAGCAATTCCATTTCAACGAGAGCATCATCGAGTTTTTCGTCACTGTCGTCATCCATGAACAACAATGATCCACCCGCCAAGGTAAAATATCCCGCAGCCACTGCGCCTTGCGCTGCAGCATTCGCCAATTCCGGCATCCCCGCAATGGTTTGATCCGATAAACCCTCGCGCGCCGCACGCAAACGCCCGAGCATCGGCGCTTCATCTTCGCCAAACCCAATCCACGTGCGCGTACCGTCCGGAACGACAAACAAGTGCTCCATATACGCTGGCGGCGAATCCTTCTTTAATGGCTTCGACCGAATCTCGATATGCAGACTTCCTTTGGGCAATGCCGACGGCACAGCCGCCACCGTCATCGTCGTCGACACGCGATCTTCCTGTTTACGACTTTTCGCTGGTGTCGTCCCCGTAGTGGCCGCAGCACCATTACGTTTTCGATCAAGCTCATTGCCCACACGCACGAGGTCCTCGATGCCCTTCGTCCACTTTTCCGTCGGTTCGTCCACGGCAAACATCGACCAACCCCGCAATGACCGATAAGCTGTGGATCTCAATGCCGGCTTTTTCTTGTCTTGGGCATAAGCGGCCAGCGCTTTTTCCGCAGCGAGCCGGTCGATTCCATACGCAAGTGCGTACGAGCCCCCTGTAAACACCAATTCCGTCACGCGTTGATTAAACGTTTCGAGCAGAGCTGCGTCATAACCATCGGATTCGAGGTCGCTCCGTAATGAGCGCATGAATTCATCGCGCAAGGGCACGAGCGCTTGGGCATTGCCCGCGTGGCCATGCATTGCGAACACCGCGTCTTTGGGCAAACGCAGAAACGATACAGTCGATGGCGATTGCAAGGGAACGCGCGCGGACAATGCCTGCGAAAAACCCGACATATTGGTTCGGAATCCCAGCACAGCTTCAGCTTCGATATCCGTTTTTCCCCACGAACCCACCAATGATAAGCGTTCGATGTCCCGGAAAAACGCGACGACATGCCGCTCGCCAGTCGCTTGCGCCCACTCCTTCGGCTCATCGTCCCCAGCTTCATTGGCGATTTGCTCGAACAATCGCGAATTCGTCAATTCGAGGCGCACGTCGCCATCGCGACCCTCGTGCGTCACCGTGCGTCCCAGATACAGACCCACAGAATCGAGCAATTCGTCATCGCTCGCGCACACGACGCGCGCCATCGATTCTTCTTCCGCACCCACGAATGCACACGCCCCCAATGCCCCTTGCGCCGCGTCGCCTTCGGACTCCTTGTCAGAATGCCGCTCGATGCGCAATAAACCGCGATCAGGACGAAGTTGAAACAATTTTCCAAGGCGTGGCTGCATTTCGGCGGCGACTGGAACGCCGACTGCAAATCGTTCAAAATCAGCTCCGAAAAATGCGACGTCCACAGGTCGGGTAAAATCGACAATCGACGCAACGGACGAACCAAGCAATCCCACAGCCAGGATATCCGGCGGAACGCTGGGAATGGGCACTCCAATCACGCGTAAAAGACGTTCGGCATTGTTCCAAGACAAATCGAGGTTTTCGGCATGAATGCGTGCCGTCATGTCTTTCGGCGCCGTATCGCTAAGAGGAGTGGCCGGAGCTGCCGCCGCGACTTCCACGGGCAGCGGTATCGCGTACGCAAAGGGCTTCGTGGCCACTGGAGGCGGCGGCGCACCACACGCGGGAAGAGAAAGGGCCAGAATCAAGGGAAGGATTTGGTCGTTGTTCATACGAAACCGCCGCAATCGTCGGGCGAACTCTAATCATACGGCGACCGGTCCGTGAACACCACTGAGAAATCGAGCGGCGGACGATTCCTCGTCGCATTCAGTGCATGGCTCGACGAGGCTAGCACCAGTACCTTAGATCGATTCTGTTAGGAACGCGAATTCGAGATAACGCTTCATGACGATACTCAATCACCCGTGCACGCGCTCGATTCTATGCCTGTATTCGCGCAATTCGCAGCACAATCGATACTTTGTGCTGCAAGCAGGAGATGGTTGAGACGGCATTCGATTGAATTACCTGTAATGAATGATGTATTGAAACCCTGTCCGTTGGTTGGGAAGAGCGCGCAAGTATTTTGGCATTCGAGTTTATTGGGCCATTGCTTGGCACACGTTTTCACGGCGATATCACAGAAACCTTCGCAGATGCTCCCGCATCGCCCGCCCCCTGCGGGTCCGGCGAACATGCAAGAATTGACCTGGAACGGACTTGCAGCAATAGTGGCGTATGTTTTCCGGCAAGCCATCGAATTGCCTTCTTTGTCGCCCTCCGTGCCAGCAGGAAATGCCATAGCGACCTCGCGACAGCTGGCTTCGCTCGGATATTGCGCAAAGGAATTCGTGCAGGCGGTTGTGATCTGCGTGCAGTATTCGCTACCGGCGTCCGATAGGCCATTTCCTCCCGCTCCGTCCGCGCATGCATTTTCCAGGGCATCGATCCCAGCATCGATCGGCGCAGTAACGTAGTCGCCGTCGAGATCCAGCCACGCCGCGCAACCGCCGCATCCCGCGAATACCAACCAAACTGCCGTGGAGGATGGTTTCATTAAAATGACCCGTGGATTCCTAACAATGCGCCTCTCGAATCGAGCTTCCATACGCCTATTTCAAACGGTGATTTTTTTTCTGTCTTTTTCCTACCTGCAAAATAGTCGATCGTGAAGAACGCTGCTATCGCGAGGGTAGGAACAGCGAAGGCAACGAGGCCCACGGTTGCAGTATTGGCTGTTTTTTGTGCAGTTCGAGCCTTGTCTGTCCATGCGGGCGTCACGCATTGCGAGTTGGGGCAATGTTCATTGACGTCGTCCGCGTTCAACTTGGCATGAAGCCCGGGCCCGATCCAGGTTAGAAGCCCGAACGCCGCTACGCTGGACGCACCGACGAATCCGATTTTTCGCCAGTTCCACTCCGCATAAAATGCACTGGATTCGCTACTCATTGCCTCGCCCAACGGAATCGGCACCTCCAATGATTGTGCAGTTTTGATGTAAATTTCGTGCTTGGCGGCCACATGACCGGGTACTTTTACGGTGAGTCTATGCTTGCCCGGATCGATAATGCGCCTTTCTTCAATGGTCGATATCGACAAGGGAAAACCGTCCAACCACACGACAAGTCCTCTGGGAGCATGCCCGGGCATGCGTAAGTGCAAGTGCGGGACACGTGATTCGAGTTTCCGAACCTCATTCGATGCACGCCGAAATGTTTCGATATGTACTGCTTTCGTCGGCGAATCGAGTTTCGAGTACGCCTTCAAAAACTGTCGATACCGAATGAGTGCCGAGGCGGGTTTGTCTTGGGTATTCAAACAGGACGCCAAGGACAACAGAGTGCCGAGGTTCTCGTCCAGTTCAAAGCTTTCCTCGAAATGGGTGCATGCGGCAACATAATTGCCATTTTTAAACTCCATTACTGCTTGATCATAGATTCTCGCGGCTCGGGTTTTTTGGGCCATGGCGGAGTCACAATAAAACGTGAGCGCCACGAATGAAAATGTTCGGAGGATCTGTCTATTCATTGCACAACCTTGGATTGATCTGACGAGTCAGCTGTTTGTGCCTTACCAACGAGGAGAAATAGTCCCCCGTTTCGTGTTTACCGATTTCTCTTTCGGGGGTGTACTTGACACGATTGGAGCCGCTTTTGGCGGAGCAGGTGCCACTTTGCTATTTTCAATGGTTGGACCGTAATTCGTAGTTTTCGGTTCGATTGGGCGCATCGTATCCGTTTCGTCGTGTTCGGCATCCCCGAGCGCCGCATCCATCGGAATGATCTCCACGGTTGCACTGGTAATGGGCGGCGCCGGGTCTACGGGCATTTGCATTGACAAGATGCTTGATTCTCTTGATACAATAAACATTAGGAGAGGTAGTCCGATGATTGCCGGTGACACCACGAAGAAAAGCATCTTCGCTTTTCTTCGCTGCGCGCGCGGCGCCTTGCTCACCACCCCCACACTTGGTTGCGTCGCTTCTGCTTTGCCTGATGGCTTGGTCAGGGGAATGGATTGGGGAATCGAAGACATTGGCGCACGCGGAGAGGGCGCCGGCAGAATTCCTGCGGCTTCGCGCAATGCGGTTTCGAATTCTTGTACCGTCTGATAACGAGCGTCCCTATCTTTTGCCAAGCATCGCCCAATCACCCGTTCAATGGCCCGGGGCACTTCGGGACGATGGGTACTCGGTGGCTCGGGGTGCTCGTCCCGATCGAGAATCTTCGCCATCAAAACGAGCCTTGTCGCGCCGTGAAATGGTTTCTGACCCGTCAAGAATTCATAAGCGATGACTCCCATCGCCCAAATGTCCGTGCGAGCATCGACATCTTTTGCGCCCTTCAAGTGCTCTGGTGACATGTAGTGAATGGTCCCCAGCAATCCATTCGTGGACCCTTCGCGAGTGATCTCGCTGTCCTCACCCGATATCGTCATCTTCGCAATGCCAAAATCCAGCACTTTTACGCAAGGCTGCGCATTCTTTGGAAATGTCAAAAACAAATTCGCCGGTTTCAAGTCCCGATGAACGATACCGCTGTCGTGCGCTTCGGACAAAGCTTGACAAACTTGAAGCAAGTACTCTATGGCGACATCCACAGGCAATGGTCCACGCCGTAAAACTGATTTCAAATCGTGCCCTTCGAGGTACTCCATCACGATGTAGGGTTCCCCGGCATCGGTGAAGCCCGCGTCGTAGATTCGCGTCACGTGTGGACTCGATAATTTGGCCGTCGCTTGCGCTTCGCGCTCGAAACGCATCAATGTTTCAGGGTCGGTCGCCGTTTGAGGGAGGAGAAATTTGATGGCGTCGAGCCGGCCTAAACCCCTGTGCCGTGCCGCAACGACAAACCCCATACCTCCGGCGCCCAACATTCTCTCGACGATGTATTTTCCAAGGATCTCCGTTCCTGGCGACAACGTATCGAACGGCAATGCAATCGAATCATCAAGCGCCATGCACTCGTTCTCGAATGGTTTCATCCTCATGCTTCGTCCCATTCACGGTGTTTGTCCTTCGATTACCATTGCTACAAATCTAGCTGTGTCCTTTTCGCGGTCTAGGGAGGTCTTGGTATCGATCGAGCCAATTGTACAAGGTTCGTTTGGAGATTCTCAGTAAGGCCGCAGCACGTACGTGGTTGCCGCCGCTTTTATGAAGCGCCCAGATGAGACGTTCCTTCTCCGAATTGTCCGTTGATATCTGTTTCACAAGCTTTGGATGGCCGGCCGACGCAACCTTATGGTCCCCAAGCTCCTGCGGCAAATGCTCCGATAAGATCACGTCCATACGACAATGGGCCACTGCATGCATCATCGCGTATCGCAATTCCCGCACGTTGCCCGGAAAGTCGTGGCCCTCCAATATTGAAATCACCGGATCGGATAATCGCGGCACGAACACTTGTCCCGTCGCCCGACACTCATCTTCGATAAACGCTTGCGCCAAAGGTACGATATCTGCGGGACGTGAGCGCAATGGGGGAATCTCCAACTCGAATCCTCGCAAACGATAATACAAATCGCGGCGAAACTTCCCCAGCACCACGCATTCGTCGAGCCGCCGGTTCGTCGCGGCAATAACACGTATATCAACCAACCGGGCCTGCGTCTCGCCCAGACGCGTAATCCGCCGATCGTCGAGCACCCGCAGCAGTTTGGCCTGTAATGACATAGGCAGGTCACCAATTTCATCCAAAAAAAGTGTTCCCCCATCCGCCGCCTCGAAATAGCCGGGCGAGTCCGCCTTCGCGTCGGTAAACGTTCCCTTCTTGTGTCCAAACATTTCTCGCTCGAACATCGATTCCACAATGGCCGGACAGTTCACCGCGACAAACGGACCTTGCGCTCGTGGCGACGCCGCATGTATCGCGCGCGCCAAAACATCTTTGCCCACGCCTGTTTCGCCGAGCAGAAGCACGCATGCACGCGACGAGGATCGCGCGACATTACGCGCATCGTCATAAAGCGCCTGCATCACCGGATGCCGCACGACAGGCGCGTATGGCCAGGTTCCACCATCCCCGGCTTGCGCATTCGAGGGCCATAACATCGTCCGCACAATGGTCGTCACTGACCCAAATACGATACGGTCGCCAGGTTCCACGACCAACGTTTCTCCAGAAAAACGTAGCTCCCCGTCGCGATCCGTCTTCGTACACTCCAGACTATGGTCCGCCTTGCGCAAAATCGTGCCATTCGTGCTTCCGAGGTCCTGCAAGTGCAACACAGAATCTACCGTCAGGATGGCGTGATTGGCCGATACCGAAGAGTCGAGAATGCTGATATCATTCGTCCGACGATCGCGCCCTATTCGTACTTCACCAATCAATGGCAATGAATGCCTTTTCGGTTCGTCTCCCCATGAGAAAACAACCAGCTCCAATCTCCCTCTCGACATCATTGAGGTCTCCGGCATATTCACCCACGATTCCCAGCGCTCGTCTGCATTCTCGAAAAACCTTCAAGCTCACTGCCAACCGAACGAAAGATTTGTCAAGCCGCACTCGTCAGCCTCCCCGCGTTTCCGGACAACGCGCGACCTGCACGCGTCGTGCCATGACAACGCGTGTTCCAATCCAACGTTTTTCCCGGCGAATGAGCGCCTCAGCGACTGCACTACTCGTGTAGCGATTGCATCATCAGTGCAACGGCAAGTGCATTATCGGTGCAACCAGTCGAACCCGACGATTCTCGGCCTCCAAGGCCCACGCAAAAGGGTGGCGGCCACGACGAACCATTCACGACCGGCATGATCGATTTCGTGGGATTCGAGAGCCAACGCGCCTACCGCACCAATCTCGCCTGCAACACCGATTGCACGGATTTCTTCACCAGCGTCGAATCCTTTTCAATTTCCGCCGGCATCCAATAATAAAGCACCCGCCCCGCAACTTCCGTGCTCGTCCGAATGAAATCCATTCCCTGCACCGAATGGCGATCCGAACTTTCCAATATGCACGCTTTGCACAAACACGGTAGCGGCGTGTGCTCTTCGTGTTTCGTCACATTCACCGGCGGCGCAATGCCCGCACTCCATGCCGCTCCATCCAGCAATGCCGAAGTCGCCGCATCCAATGCCCGTGGCGTTTGGAGAGACATACCCAAGGCGCCTGGCGCCGCATTGATGCCTTTCCCATTGGCAAATCGCAATCGCGGCACGAGCATCGTAATGTCCGTAATGGGCACTCGATTACGCCCCGCTTTCCACCCCTTGCCCACCATTTGCGGATTCTCGAGCACCCCAACCAGCCACAACATGTCCGAAGGCGGACGCACCGTGACCAAAAAAAGTCGCCCTCCACTGCCTAACGGCTCGAGCGCCTTGTTGTTGCTCGCGTAGGTATCAATCGGCCAGATTTTTCCCGGCTTCAGACTCCCCGCTTCTTTTTGGAACACCGCTTTGCTGACGATGGCCAAGATGTCCGCCATGTGCGCCACTCTATCAGAACGATACAGTGACCACCATGCTCGGCATCACGCCTGCCCTCACGCGTTTGAGTGACGAAAATGTCGATGTCCGTCGACGCGCCGTCGATGAAATCGACACTGGCCCCATCGCTCATCGCTTTGCGCTGCGCCACGTGCTCGTGACCGACGACGATGCCGAAGTACGCACTCGTGCCGCTCGAAAACTCGGTGAAGCTCGCATTCGCCGCGCAACCACCGCCCTCTTCGATGCTGCGCATGACCCCATGCCCTCCGTGCGCGATCAAGCCTTTCGCGCGCTCGGAAAACTCGGCGCCAAGGACCTCGCCACCGTCGCTGCAGAAACGATTCGTCGCGAGCCCGTGTGGTGGGTGCGTCGCGCCGCGATTCGCGCCGTTGCTGCAGCTCTGAAAACGGACGCGTTGAACCTCTTGGTCGAAGCACTCGAAGATCCGTTTTGGCGCGTGCGTCATGCCGCCGTACAAGCCCTCGCCGCGCTCGGCGAAGAAGATCTCGATGTTCGTGAACGCGTTCGTCTTGCCACACAGTTGCAGCACAAACCAACAGCCGGCGAGACCCTGACCGCGAGTCCTGTCGGCTCTGCCGTCGCCTACCTGGAGAGCGTTTGGAACGACAAGCCTGTTAATGACGCGTTGCTCGTCGATCCAGGACCCTCAGCCGTGCCGTTCATTCCATCCGCGTTTGCCGACGAGGACCCCGCGGTCGTCACCGCGCGTCTGGAAAAGGCGCTGGATGCTGATGTTCCTTCGCGCGCGCTGGTGGTTTGGCTGGGCAATCCCCATGCAGCACTTCGTACTCTCGCCCGAAAAAAACTTCGCGATCGAAATGATTTCGATGCGCTCGTCGAAGCCCTGCGTTGGTTCGACGAACCGCGCATTCCTCACGCCGCCGAAGAAGTTCACGCGATTTGTGATCGTTTGGGGGCAAACGACATCGATCTAGCGCGACGTGTACTGGAAGGTCGAGTTTCTCCGGGCACACTGATGTGGGCGGCGGAAGTCGCTTCCATGCGCGGGTGTGA
>DAOMZH010000007.1:20284-48770 GCA_035437985.1 Polyangium sp. (in: bacteria)
CCAAACGAACTCCGCACGTTTGGTCTCGCGGGTGCCTTGCACGCGGATGCATGGGTGCGCGCGCGCGTGGCCGAGCTGCTGGATCCTCAACATCGAGACGAGCTACGGGCGCTCCTGCGTTTGTCCGGAGACACCTCGCCCATGGTCCGAGCTGCCGCAGCCACGATGCTCGAATCGGCGGCGGACCTCGACGAACGAATCGCGGCGTTGATCGATGCGCGCGAGAGCGATGATGTCGTGCGCAAGAGTGCGTTCACGTGGCTGGTTCGCCGTGGAGACGACGCCGCGTTTCAACACTTGATCGCGGCGCTCGAACGAGGTGCTGAGCAGCCCGATGTGGCGCAACACCTGGAAGCTTTGTCGTTGGTTTTTCCGGACCAATCCTTCGAGAAAGTGCCGCACTTGCACGAACGGCGTCCCATGGCGGTCGTGGGTGATGCTCCGGCGAAGCAACGGCGAAGTGACAATCGCCGAGCCTCGGCGCTTCGTTCGCTGGGACAAACCGGGTTACGTTTGTCTCCTTTGGTCTTGTCGGGTGCTCACGGTTTACCGGCGGCTGCGTGCAGCGAGGCGTATGACGCTGGCATTCGGTCGTTTTTCTGGGAACCAAAATATCGTGAATTGTCGAAGTTTTTGCGTTCTCGACGGTTGGCTCGCGATTCGTTCACGGTCATTGCCGGAACGTATTTCGCAGGCGCGGAGGGCATTCGGGCGGACGTGGAGCGGACATTGAAACAATTGCGGTTTGATTGGATCGATGTGTTTCTGCTCTTCTGGGTTCGTTCTTCCGAACGTGTGTCGAGTGAAGATTTCGGGGCTTTGGAAACGTTACGAACCGAGGGGAAAATACGCACCTTTGGTTTTTCCACGCATGATCGCACCATTTGCTTGAACGCGTTGCAAAACGCTTCGTGGCCCGTGGTAATGACGCGGCATAGCGCCGCGCATCCGGGGGCCGAGGACAAGGTTTTTCCGATGGCAACGGCGTGCGGGACCGGAGTGCTCACCTTTACGGCGACGTGTTATGGGCGATTGCTGCGGCCTACTGCGCAAACGCCAGAGAATTCGGGCATAACGTTGCCTACGGCGGCGGATTGTTATCGGTATTCGCTGTCGCAAAAAGGTGTATCGGCGTGTCTCACGGCACCGCGTAATCGCGACGAATTATTCGAAAACCTG
This sequence comes from Polyangium sp. (in: bacteria), assembly GCA_035437985.1. GTDB lineage: Bacteria > Myxococcota_A > Polyangia > Polyangiales > Polyangiaceae > Polyangium. Next base: position 21,464 of record DAOMZH010000007.1, read on the forward strand.
GAAGTGCTCGATGGGGAGAAGCTCGATCCAGACGCTATGGCGGCAATTCGGACGCATGGTGTGGCGGTGCGCGCCGAAAATCGGCGATTCGATACATTGGTCCGCCGAGCTCCCGGGGGCCCGCATGATCGCCTGCGCGAACTGTTGGACGAGAGCTGAAAAAAAAACTTCCCTTGCACGAAGAATTGTGATTGACTGGTTTTGCGCTCTCGGGGGCGCATGCAGTCAGCTATTTGTCCGCGATGTCACGTCGCGGCTGCCCTCGATCACCATTGGAGAACGAAGCACACGAGGACCGCCCTGCGGGGCTTTTCGTCCTAGTGCGCCTCTGCCGTGCAGGTGGCTTCGCTGCCGAGAGCGCTGTTTTTTCTTAACGTGCGCCATCACGTTTTGGTAGGCTCACGGCATGAGTTTGGCCCGCCTTCTTTTCGAGCTCAAGCCGCTCCTCGCCGACCACGAGCGCAATTTCGATCGTATCGTCGAGTTGCTCGAAAAGAACCGGAATCTGGCCGAATACGAAGTGGCGCGGTTTTACGTCACCCGCCATTGGTTCGATCCGATTTCCAAACGCCTGTCGAGTATCGATCCCCGCGAACGATTGCGCGCCGTAAAGCTCATTCCGCTCGTGTACGCGCGAGTTGCAGCGGCCCAGCATTTGCGCCGAATGGTGAAAGATTCGGATACTGCGGTCGCGAGTGCCGCGCGTGCAGGCATTTCGGCATTGGGCATTGCCGATGTTGCGCCGCCCGATCGCCGTGCGCCGCCGCCACGATATCCCGGCCCCATGGCGCTCGGAGGATGGAATCCCAGCGGGTGGTCGTTTGGTTTGAATCGGGACCATTGGGCATTTCGCGCGAACCGATCGGCGAAAAAAACGCCCCCGAAAATCGACCTTCCGCAGCTCAAAACCAAAAAAGACGTGGCTGGCTTGCTGGGGATCAAGATCGGGCAACTCAAGGCCTTTGCTCGTCCAGGAACGGGAAAAGGGTCTGGATATGTGGAATTCGAGATTCCCAAGAGAACGGGCGGCGCCCGGCGCATTTCAGCACCTCGCGCACCCTTGAAAAAAGCTCAGCGCACCATTTTGGACCAAATCCTCGCCAAAATGCCCACGCACCCCTCGGCGCATGGATTCATCGAGGATCGGTCGACCGTGAGCAATGCATCGCCGCACATTGGAGCGGCGGTCGTCATTCGCGTCGACATTGAGAACTTTTTCCCGACGGTGCATTACCGCCGTGTATTTGGGTTTTTCTTCGGACACTACGGCGAAGAAGTCGCTTCGGTCTTGACCCAATTAACGACGCATCGACCAAAACTCGATGACGGGACCGTGGTTTGGCCGGGCGCATTACCTCAAGGTGCTCCCACGTCCCCGGCCATTGCGAATCTGGTTTGTCGGCGACTCGATTCACGCCTCACGGCCCTGGCCAAAAAAATGTCGGGCAATTACACGCGTTATGCCGACGATTTGACGTTTTCGTTCCGCAATCCTCCGGAAAAACTCGGGCGCTTCTTGTGGTGGGTCAACGCGATCCTGCAGCAAGAGGGTTTTACCGAGAACATCAAAAAACGCCGCATCATGCGCAAAGGCAATCGCATGGCCGTGACGGGATTGGTGGTGAACGAAAAAGTCAGCATTCCTCGGGACGAACGCCGCACGTTCAAGGCCATTTTGGCCAATTGCAAAAAGCATGGGGTGGAATCCCAGGCGCGAGGTCGCGAAAACTTCCCCGCGTGGCTGCGCGGATACGCGGCCTACGTGCGCATGGTGCATCCGAAACTCGGCGAAAAGTGGCAGCGTGAAATCGAGGAGTTGCTTCGCAAGTGAATACTGATTTTCCTCCCTCGCATGCAGCACGTGTGCGTCCCCTCTGGACCCTCGACGCGAATACGACATTTTTGAATCACGGCTCGTTTGGCGCTTGTCCCAAACCCGTGCTCGATGTGCAATCGGAATTTCGAGCGCAACTCGAACGGCAACCCGTGAGGTTTTTCTTGCGTGAGTCGGAAAAACTGCTGGGCGCAGCATTTGATGCCTTGGGCCAAGTCTTGGGGGCGAATCCGGAAGATTTGGCCTTCATGAGCAATGCAACGGCGGGGGTGAACACCGTCTTGCGGTCGTTGCAATTTGCACCCGGCGACGAGATATTGATCACCGATCACGGATATAATGCGTGCAACAATGCCGTGCGGTTCGTCGCGGAAAAATCAGGCGCACGAGTCGTTGTCGTGCCATTTCCGTACCCAATTACGAATCCGGACGAAATCGTCGAGGCGATCTTGGCCCAGGTTACGCCAGGAAAAACAAAATTGGCGTTGTTCGATCACATCACGAGCCCAACCGCGATCGTGCTCCCCATTGAAAAGATTGTCCCCGCCTTGCACGAGCGGGGCGTTGATTCATTGATTGACGGCGCGCATGCTCCGGGGATGGTGCCGGTCGATTTGAATGCGCTTGGGGCGGCATATTATGCCGGCAATTGTCATAAGTGGCTTTGCGCGCCGAAAGGGGCCGCATTTTTGCATGTCCGGAAAGACAAACAGCAAGCGAATGACGACCAGCCGCTCATTCGGCCGCTGTCCATCAGCCATGGAGCAAATGCAAAATTGGGCAAACACAAGCGATTTCGGTTGGAATTCGATTGGACCGGCACGGACGACCCCACAGCGTGGTTATCAATTCCCGCCGCGATTCGTTTCTTGACGGATTTGTTGCCTGGTGGTCTGGCGGGCTTACGTGAATACAATCACGCGTTGGCTGTTGCCGCACGACGGCATTTGTGCGCGACGTTCAATACCCCGCCGCCCGTTCCCGATTCGATGATTGGTTCTTTGGCCACGATCGTTTTGCCCGAAATGAGCGCCGAAGTTGCCGGCCCGAACGATCATTTCGGAATTAGTGTCTTGCAAGAGCGCTTGTTTACAAGACACTCCATCGAAGTGCCAATCATCGTCACAAGCCCGCAGCTCGTGAATTGGCCGGCGCGCTTCGTGCGCATCTCGGCGCAGATCTATAATGATCCGGAAGATTATCGGCGGCTCGGCCAAGCCATCTTGACCGAAATCAAGGTGTAATGAATCAGCTATTTTGCTGAGGAAACACGGCGCCGTGCACCTTTTCGAACATGGTGACCACCGTCGCTTGTTGCGGAAAGCGAATGGCGATGAGCACCGCACCAGCCACGAAAAACGGCACACTGAGGATTGTCTCGAATCCGAGCTGCGCCAGAACGAGACCGAAAAGCGCAATGGCTTCGGACAAGGCCAACGACAGAATGAACGGCGTCATGAAACAAGCAAAAGCCTTGCTCATGGCTTCGCTCGGATCCGCGAAAACGCGCTGTTTCGGCGATGCCTCGCGATATCGATCGGGAAATGCGGAATTGCTGGCGACCTCTTCCTCGATTTTTACCGCTGCAGTTTTTGCCGCTTGCGGATAAATGAACCGAGGCAAAAGAAAACTCGTGGCCGCCAGAACGAGCGAAAGCGCGGCCAAAACCGGTGGCATGATGGGTATTTGCGGCACAGTCGCTTTTCCAGCCAGTACGCCATAAGCAATGCCCATGTACAAAAAAGTCGACATGAGGAGCGCAAACCAAAGAATGCGCAGGGTCATCAGAGCTGGGTGCGATTTCATGTGCTCGTCATATCACGACCGCTGAACGAAACACCGAGAAAAGCACGTTCAAAACCACGATGTTCGTGGAGGACGCGACGGACGATCGCTCGGATGCGACGAACTACGCTCCGGCGGAACGTTCGGGGTGAGAAGCTGAGCGAGCCGGTGGTAATCGGCAAGAGGGGTAGCGACGAGATTGTCGGCTTCGAGGGCGCCCAAGAAACGCGAACGGACCATACCGCTTTGCGTTTTGGGAATGAGATTTTGAATGATGCGCTGGGCGCGAGCATCTTCGAGCGATGCATTGAGCACGATCGCATCATTGAGGCAGCTTTCGGTGAACGCAATGGGCGTGAGTTTGTCGCCGGCGGGGCCTGCATACCACCGCATTCGTTCGGCCATCGCACCGCTATCCGTTTCATACGACGAAACGGCGGTGATATCGGCGGTCTCCAAAAGAACTGCTTCCACGGCCGCTCGGTGCGACCCGACAAACAGCTGCGAGGCGAATGTACGAGACAAATCGATTCCTTCGGAACGGAGTTTCGCCGCCGCCAGCAGATAACCACCCGCGGAAAGAGGATCGACCCACACGGCTTTTTTTCCTTGCAGGTTGTGCAAATCGAGATGGGTGTTTTTCCGGGCGACGATGGCCGAATGGTATCGAGTTCGGCCTTCACGAGCGATGGTGAAAACCGCTTTGGCTGCGGGTAATTTGGCGGTCACGGCCGCTGGAGCCCAAATGATGTGGGCCAATCCTTGTTGAATGCGCTCTTCGATGTCCGCATAACTCGTAGCGACATGGGTGGTAATCATTTCGCCGAGCTTTGGTTCGAGCGCCGTGCGAATGAGTTCGGCACGAGCTTCCGCCTTGGCAGTACCGAGTGACGGGGGAAGCACGAAAATGAGCGCCACGATGGGCCTACTTGGGCGATTGCGGTGCAGTTACACAACGAATGCCCAAAAATCCACAACGGTATGTCACTTCAAACTTTCCCGGACGATCGGTGCGCATCAAATTCGTCAATCCGTCGCGCCAGCTCCCTCCGCGGCCTACGCGATCCTTCGTGCGCGAGTCTTGCTTGTTCGTCGTCCACTCGAATACATTCCCCGCCATTCCCAAAAGGCCATCTTTGGTCGCCCCCGCGGGATGTTCATTGACGGAGCAGGTGCTCGTACGGGCGCTGCCGCCGCCAGACCAACAAACCTGGTCTTTGGGCGCTTCATTGCCCCACGGATAGATGCGGGCATCATTTCCGCCGCGCGCTGCCCATTCCCATTCTTCATCCGAAGGAAGTCGTTTGCCGCGGTACGTGCAATAATCGACGGCTTGCTTGAAATCGACGCAAACCATCGGATGGTCTTCTTTCCCCGCTTTCTTGTACGTTGCTTCGGGGGCACATGTGGCAAAACTATCGGTGCATTTCTTGTCGTTGACGCACGTTTCAAATTCTTTTGCCGTGGTCTCGACCTTGTCCATACACAAATCGGAAATGGCGGCGTCGACCTTCAATATGCCCATTTTGAAATTGCCGCCAGCAACGAAGACCATTTCCGGAGGACACGGTCCCGCGGGTTTGGCCGGTGCTTCGGGCTTTGTTTCGGGCTTTGTTTCCGGGGGTTTGGGAGCTTCCGCAGTCGCGGCGGTCGTTGCTTCGGGTTTGGCATCGTCAACGCAATGTGTGCCTTCCATGTGCATACCCGCAGCGCATTTCGCGGCAGCAGGTGGGGGCGTATCGCCCGTCGTCGATGCTTTGGCCGTAGTGGTCCCGGTATCTTGCGTCGATCCTCCGCACGCGGCCAAGAGGGCCAACAAGGCCGTGGATGTTGCTGTCAAAACCGGTGTCCAACGAATGATGTTCATGTTCGACCCTCCAAACCCTTCCCGGAAAAACGACTCAATACATGACCAGCGTCGGCGCAGACGCCCCTTCGAGCCAGTATTCTTGGAGCACCAGCCCAGGAGAAACCATGGATCCGCCGTAGGTTTCACCAAACGAGAAAAATTCGAATACTCGGCGATCGCCTGGCCGAATGGGAAAAACGATTTCGGATGCTTCGGGCGCGGGTGAGCCTGCCGGAGGTTCACGCATCCACATGGATACACCGCGAAATGCCCCGCCAAGTAAAGAAACGGCGGTCGTCCGCACGTCGCAATGCACCTTCAGCCACGCGCGCGTGCGCCACGCTCGGCATCCTTCGGCCCGCGGACCACGACGCGTCATTTTCACTCGCGTCGCTGATTGCCAATCAGATAATTTGGGCGTTTTGCTGTCTTTTTCGTCAATGACGATCGGCTCGAAATCAATGGGTTTTTCTTCGCCATCGGCCTTGGCATTGGCCGCAGCTGCATCCGCCCCGGCATCCTCGGCATGGGCCCTCGAGAACAAGGCTCCGGCCGACGTCAAACCTGCGACGACCACGACCAAAAAAAGAGGCGCTCGTTTCATAATGTCTTCAAGAAAGCGACGAGGGCCTGGCGGTCCTCGGCAGAAAGTTGACTGGTGTTTCCCATACGATCCCCATTCATTTCGATGAGTTTGTCCAGGCTACTCGCCCGGCCATCGTGGAAATAAGGCGCGCGACCACTGACGTAACGCAGTGACGGCGTTTTGAATTCCTGATTCGATTCGTCATCGAAACCATCGACGACCGGAAGCTTGCGCAAAGGATAGGATTCGCGGTCGCTGTAATTCTTGTCGGGCATGTGGCATTTTGCGCATTGCACTTTTGGGTCGTTGAAAACGTCGCGACCACGTTTTTCCTGGTCACTCAATTCGCGATTTTCGCGCGGCGGCGGCACGAGCCCCTCACGAGCGAAAATCGCAATCAGAGTTGCTCTTCCCAAACCCGCACCCCCAATATTTTGCGGCATTCCACCCCAACGATGCAGCCCCATGCCTGCCGCAAGACGCGCTCCCAAATCCGGACTTTCGCCATGCCAACCATAAGGTCCGGCCGCCCCCACCATTCCTGCCAGCATCGGAGTTCGTCGCGGCACGCCTTTCTTTTTCGCCAAATCCGGAATGTTTTCGTAGGTACCCACGAAATTCGTGTGGAGCCCATCGACCGTATCGAAAGTCGCCTCGTGCCACACATGCCCATCATCGCGACCATCGGGATGACATCCGGCGCATCCAAGCCCACCACTTACAATGGGATCGGTGGCATTGTAAAAAAGACGTTTTCCTTTTTTCGCTTCGTCGGAAAGAGTATCTTCGGCGAAATGCACGAGCGCCGATCGATCTTTCACGATGGGATCGGCTTTTATTTCGGCCGTTAAATCAAGCGCGACGACGTCATTGGTCGAGCGACACAATACATACGCGGTATTTTCGTCGACGGAAAGGGCAAGGCCCGAGGGAGCACCACATTCGGTCGCTGCTCCATAACCCGGATCGTATTTTTGGCCGACTTGAAACATACGCAAAATGGCCAATGTGGGATCGAGCGCCACTGCATCGAGCTCCGCCACGAGGTCATCGCCTTCGCCAGCCACGAGCACCGTATTTGTTTTGCCGCGATAAACCATTGCGCGAGGTTGCGTAAAGGGGCCGCGATCTCGTCCCGGGATCGATACCGGCGTATCGGCCGTGATCGTCAAATCGGCAACTGCGCTTTTCGAGGCGGGAAGTCCTCCCACATGTAATGCAGAAAGTTGCTCGGGCCCAGTTCGACCGGACTTTCCAGCCAATAACACGACATCGACCGTGGGCTGCCCAAACCATGAACGTCGAGCCAAGGCACCGACAGCATGACGAGCAACGAAAAGACGCTCTTCATCGGGCGAAGTCACGAGCGAATAACTCAGAGATGCATGCAATTTTCGACCGGATGGAGCACGCACCGGGGACGGCGAGATGGCGAGCGTCGAGACCGTGGGGTTTGTCGGATCATCACGAAGCACGGTTACATCCGGACCAACCAAGTGACTGACGAGAATTTCGCCATTTTCCCGCACCAGAATGCCTCGAGGTTCACGAGGGACATCGACGGACCAGACGACTTTGTTGGTGACGAGGTCGACTTTGCTGACTTTGTGCGTCCACGCGCTCGTGACGAACGCGGCCGTTGCCTCGGCATTGACGGCGATTCCCCAGGCATCCGCGGGGAGCGAGACGCGAGTTGTCTCGACGAACTTTCCAGAGGGTTCGTTTTGAAGCACGAGCAAGAGGCCGGGGTCGCGGATGGTGACGAGAACCTTTGAGGACAAAGGAAGAACGGCGGCCGGTGCACCGGGCAATTCGGTGGAAACAATGGCGGACTCGGGTGCGAGCGGGAGCGGGATCCGCCGTAGATTCTTGTGATCTTCATCAGCGACGAGTAGGGCGTCGCCAGAAAGCGCGCGGCGGAGCGCGGCGCCTTGACGGGCACTTGCATCGAGGCGGATGGGGGCACTTGGCGGGGCCGTTGCAGCACTTACGGAAGCGACGGCGGGCGCTGCGGATCCCGGAGGCGGAGCGGCATCTGCGGGAGTGTCTTTGGGGGACGAGCACGCGAGAGGACCCGCGAACGCGACGATTGCAACTAGATTCGAAAAACGAGGCAGGCCCACGATGATCGGGTGTATCGGATTGGCTTGCGGACGACAAGGGGCGTGCACGATAGGCGCACAAAGACGGTACGTAAGCGTCACGGGACGGCGAGCGTGCAATGTTTCAGGCTTTGTGAAAGTAGTTCGAGTACAAAGTAGTTTTGTTGACAGGGCAAAAATTCCTTCTAGTTTGAGCGGCGCATCGAGTCATAGGAGCAAACTACCGACGTGTGTTGGTAAAGCTCTTTTGGAATGACAAACCTGTCGCCAATGCGGCACATTCTTAACGGATCGAGGAAAACATGAAGGCACTCCACTCCACACTTTGGGCTGGCACGATGCTCGGCATCGCGGGAATTTTTGCGGCAGCACCGGGCTGCGAGCTCGTTGCGGGCATCGATCGCAGCCAAATTGGCAGCGGTGGTGAAGCAGGCGCAGGGACATCGTCATCTTCGTCGTCGTCGAGCAGCAGCGGAATGGCCGGCATGGGCGGAGCAGGTGGTGGTACCGGCGGCATGGGCGGAGCAGGCGGCGGCACCGGCGGCATGGGCGGAGCAGGTGGCGGTACCGGCGGCATGGGCGGTGGAATGGGCGGAATGGGTGGCGGTCCGGTCTGTACGACCGCGAATGACTGCACGCCGCCTGGAGGCGAATGTGCCACGGTCGATTGCGTGATGGGTGCGTGTGTTCAGATGAACGTCGCAGTCAATACGCCGACCACGGCTGGACAAACGGCAAATGATTGCAAGCAGGTGGTGTGTGACGGAAACGGCAGCACCATGACGATCAATGACGATACGGACACCATGAGCGACAACAAGGCGTGTACGAAGGATCAATGCTCCAATGGCATGTTCACGTATCCGCCGGAAGCTGTGGGTTTTGCATGCATGGAAGGCGGCGGCAAGGTTTGTGACGGAGCGGGAGCGTGCGTCGAATGCAACACTGGCGCTGATTGCATGTCGAACGTTTGTCAAAACCATGTTTGTCAAACCGCACAATGCGGCGACATGACGAAAAACGGCTCGGAAACGGACGTCGATTGCGGCGGAACGTGCGGCGGATGTGCCGATGGCAAGATGTGCATGATGGGCGGCGATTGTCTGAGCCAGGTTTGTACGGCCATGATGTGCGCGATGCCCACGTGTACGGACACGAAGAAAAACGGCATGGAGACGGATGTCGATTGCGGCGGGCCGACGTGCGGGGATTGCGCCGACGGGAAAGTCTGTGCTGGAAATGGCGATTGTCTGAGCGGTTTCTGCAATCCAATGACGAACATGTGCGCAACGCCAAGCTGCATGGACGGCTTCAAGAATGGCACCGAAACCGATACCGATTGCGGCGGTTCCTGCATGACCGATTGCATGAATGGGCAAAGCTGCATGGCTAATGGCGATTGCACCAGCACGTATTGCAATGGCATGATGATGTGCGCCACGCCAACTTGCACGGACAACGCGCAAAACGGCAACGAAACGGACGTCGATTGCGGTGGACCCACGTGTCCTGATTGCATGAACGGACAAAACTGCATGGCCAATGGCGACTGCACCAGCATGTATTGCAATGGCATGATGATGTGCGCCGCGCCAACTTGCACGGACAACGCGCAAAACGGCAGCGAAACGGACATTGATTGCGGCGGACCCACGTGTCCCGATTGCATGAACAACCAAAACTGCATGGCCAATGGCGACTGCACGAGCATGTATTGCAATGCGATGATGAAATGCGCCGCGCCCAGCTGCACCGATGGCGTGCAAAATGGCACGGAAACCGGCATTGATTGCGGTGGAACCTGCCTCGCATGCAATGGTGCGACCTGCACGGACGGCACGCAATGCGCAAGCACCATGTGTTATGGCGGCACCTGCCTCGGCACCTTGAATGGCTGCACGCCGGGAATGTTCATGGATCTCACGGCCATGACCGCGACGAGTGTGGCTTTCGGCGGCACCAACGGCCAGAATTACGTTCCCCGGTGTATCAAGGTAAAAACCAATACCGTGGTCACCTTCAACGGCAACTTCATGTTCCACAACCTCACGGCTGGACAAGTCGTCGGTGGCGTCGGCACCCCGTCCATGAGTGGACCATTCTTCCCCTCGACCACGACGGGAATGAGCGCTCCCTTCACCATGTCGGCCACCGGAACCTACCCATATTATTGTTTCCAGCACCAAGGCGCGAACATGTCCGGCGTCGTGGTCGTCGTTCCCTGAACGATCCACCAAGGCAAACACTTCGTTCGGCATACCCCTTGCAATCTGGGTCGAGATACCCAATCATCTCGGCCCGATGCTCCCTCCACCCACCTCTATTCCTGCAAACTCTGCGCGCGAGGGCGCAAACGCTGCGTTTGCCCAGGCGCCGCCCATCATCATCACAGCCAGCCAGCTCGAGCCCTTGATTCGGGCTCTGATCGACGCGGGATATCGTGTGCTTGGTCCGCTCGTCCGCGATGGAGCGATCGTGATCGATTCGCTCACGCAGGCCACTGATTTGCCACGCGGGCTCGAAGACGTGCAGGCGCCTGGTCGTTATCGTCTGGAAAAACGCGAACATTCGGCATATTTTTCTTACGCGGTGGGGGCTCATTCCTGGAAACAGGTTTTTCACGTCCCAGTCGAACGGCTCGTGCAAATTCGGCGGTCAAAACAAACTGTCGACGTGGTTGCCGAACCATTGCCGGATGAGCGAATTGCGATTTTTGGGGCACGTTCGTGTGATCTAGCGGCAATTGCCATCCAGGATCGTGTGCTCGTCCATAGCGACCATCCTGATGCACGTTATGCAGCGCGCAGGAAAAACGTTTTTGTCATTGCGGTAAACTGTGCTCGCGCTGGCGGCAATTGTTTTTGCGCCTCGATGAATACAGGACCGCGGGCGCAAAACGGATTCGACCTCGCGTTGACTGAGCTCATCGACGGCGAAAACCATAGATTCCTCGTCGAAATTGGCTCACCGGCAGGACAAACCTTGCTGGAGAAAATCAATTGGCGTTTGGCAACGACCGAAGAAGCTCGAGCATCGGCGACGATTTCGGAGCGCACGGCGGCATCGATGCAGCGGCACTTGAATACCAATGGTTTGCCGGAGCGCCTTCGGGAAAACCTCGAGCATCCACGCTGGGATGAAGTGGCAACTCGATGCTTGGCGTGTGCGAACTGCACGAGCGTTTGTCCGACCTGCTTTTGCACCGAGGTCGTCGATACGACCAGTCTGGATGGCGAAACGGCGGAGCGCACGAAACAATGGGATTCTTGTTTCAATTTGTCGTTCACGTACGTTCATGGAGGTTCGGTTCGATCCTCGGTGAAATCACGTTATCGGCAATGGCTCACGCACAAACTTTCCACGTGGCACGATCAATTCGATTCATCTGGATGCGTTGGTTGCGGCAGATGCATCACGTGGTGTCCGGTGGGTATCGACATCACGGAAGAAGCTGCGGCCATCGCGAAAAACCCATCTCCGCAGGTGCACGAGGAGCACGAATAACGTCGTCATGGAAAAGCAATCATTGGCGCGCTCGTTAAAAGAACATTCCCTGGTGCAGGGACTTCTCGATGGGCACATCGAATTTTTGAGCGGATGTGCTCGCAATATGCGAATTACCCCGGGTCGCTTTTTGTTTCGCGAGGGGAATTCGGCGGATGAATTGTATTTGGTTCGGTCGGGAAAAATCGCACTCGAAGTGCATGATGGGGTACGAGGCGAGGTCGTTTTGGAAACGGTGGGCGCGAATGATACGTTGGGCTGGGCGGCCTTGAATCCTCCATATCGCTGGAGTGTGGATGCACGAGCCGTCGAACCGACGCTGCTTTTTGCCATCAATGGGGCCTGCGTGCGCCAAAAGTTGGAGGGGGATCATTCGTTTGGATATGCGTTCACGAAGCGCCTGATGAACGAAATTCACGAGCGTCTCGAGCGCGTGCGTCTGCAAGCGCTCGATGTTTATCGGGTTGGGTCATGAAAAACCTGTCCCTCGCAAACTCTTCGTCTCCGTGTCCGAATGTCATGGTGCCCGAATTCTTGCCGATAAAGCAAATGCGTCGGGAAACACGGGATGTCTTCACGATCGAATTCGATGCGACGCCACGCGGAGGTTTTGCGTTCGCCCCGGGACAATTCAACATGCTGTATGCGTTTGGCATGGGAGAAAGTGCCATTTCGATCAGCGGGGACTCCGAGCGTCCGGAAAAACTCGTGCACACGATTCGCGCCGTAGGCACGGTGACGCGGGCCATGCAAGCATTACGCAAAGGGGATCCGGTGGGAATTCGTGGGCCGTTTGGTCGACCTTGGCCGATGGCCGAAGCTCGCGGCAAAGACTTGGTGATCATCGCGGGTGGAATTGGTTTGGCGCCCCTACGTCCCGTAATTTATCATGCGGCGCGCAATCGAAGTTTGTACGGAAAAGTGGTCGTGATTTATGGAAGTCGCAATCCGGCCGATTTATTGTTTACCAAAGAAATCCAAAACTGGCGCAAGAAGCTCGACATGCAGGTGGAAGTGACGGTCGACGTCGCGGATCGCACGTGGAACGGGCATACCGGCGTCGTCACGAAGCATATGGGAAAAACGGACTTCGATCCGAAAAATGCTTTGGGTATGATGTGCGGACCGGAAATCATGATGCGTTTTGCAGCGCGGGAATTCGAGCGTTTGGGTATGCCCTCGACGAGCATCTGGATCACGATGGAGCGCAACATGCGCTGCGGCGCAGCCCTTTGTGGACATTGTCAATTTGGTCCGTCGTTCATTTGTCGCGAAGGTCCGGTCTATCGTTATGACCAAGTGGCTCCGCTGCTTTCGGTGCGGGAGGTATGACGGTGGCGAAGCAAAAACGTCCCAAATTGGCCGTATTCAAATTCGCTTCTTGCGACGGGTGCCAACTCAGCTTGCTCGATTGCGAGGACGAACTCTTGCTCCTCGCCAATGCAGTGACCATAGCGAATTTTGCCGAAGCATCGAGCCGCATGATCCGCGGGCCTTATGACGTCACGTTGGTCGAAGGCTCGATCACCACAGCGCACGACGCGCAGCGCATTCAAAAAGTGCGCAATGAATCGCGGGTTCTCGTGACGATTGGCGCGTGCGCAACAGCGGGCGGGGTGCAGGCATTACGAAATTTGCGCGACGTGAAAGAATTCACGAGCATCGTGTATGCGCGGCCTGAATACATCGATACATTGGCGACGTCCACGCCGATCGCGGCACACGTCAAAGTGGATTACGAATTGCGGGGATGCCCCGTGGACAAACGGCAATTGCTGGAGGTGCTTTCGGCATATCTCGCGGGACGCAAACCGGCCATCGCCACGCATTCCGTGTGCGAGGAGTGCAAACGAAAAGGCAATACATGCGTGATGGTCGCGCATGGAACGGCTTGTTTGGGGCCCGTGACGCATGGCGGTTGCGGAGCCTTGTGCCCAACGTATCATCGGGGCTGTTATGGCTGCTTCGGACCTTCGGAAACGACGAATACGACGGGGCTCGAAAAGGCGCTTTTGGCGACCGGAAAAACGCACGCAGAATTGAGCCGGCTCTATTCGACATTCAATGTCGCCGCCCCTGAATTCGACCGGGCACGGCAGGAGCAACTCGTGCAAATTCGCCCGAAGGAGAATGGCCGTGGCTAAAACGATCAAAGTCGATTATTTGACGCGAGTCGAAGGCGAAGGGGCCTTGACGATTCGATTCAAAGGCGACCAGCCGTCGGCCGTGCAATTGTCCATCTTCGAGCCGCCGCGGTTTTTCGAGGCGTTTTTGCGCACGCGTTCCCTCTTCGAAGTACCCGATATCGTGGCGCGTATTTGCGGCATTTGCCCCGTGGCGTATCAAATGAGCGCTTGTCACGCCATTGAAGACGCGCTCGGCGTACGGATCGACGGGCAACTCCGCGCATTGCGGCGTCTTCTGTATTGCGGCGAATGGATCGAGAGCCACGGGCTGCACGCATTCATGCTGCACGCACCGGATTTTTTGGGGTATCCCGATGCAATGACCATGGCCAAGGATCATCGCGATTGGGTCGCCAAGGGATTGGGAATCAAGAAAGCTGGCAATGCGCTCGTTTCGACGCTCGGAGGTCGCGAAATTCACCCGATCAACGTGCGGATAGGCGGGTTTTACCGAGTTCCAACGCGGGGTGAACTGGAAGCACTTCTTCCCTCGTTGGACAAGGCTCTGGCCGATATGATTGCCGCAGTAAAATGGTTTGCCTCATTCGATTATCCCGACTTCGCGCGCGATTACGAATTCGTCGCCCTGCGTCATCCTGATGAATATCCATTTTGCGAAGGACGCATTGTTTCCTCGAAAGGTTTGGACGTGGATGTACACGATGTCGAATCAGCGCTCGTCGAGGAACACGTCGCGCATTCGACCGCGTTGCAAGCCTACGTGCAAGGTCGCGCCGATTATTTTTGTGGACCACTTGCCCGTTTCAATCTCAATGCCGACAAACTCGGCGCGCGCGCCCGCGACCTCGCCCGCGAGATTGGTTTCGAGCCGCCCGTAAAAAATCCTTACCGGAGTTTGATTGCGCGAGGTTTGGAATTGGTCCAGGTTCTCGACGAAGCCATGCGCATCATCCGCGCGTACGAGCGCCCGGACAAACCCACGGTGGATGTCGTCGTTCGACCGGGGACCGGATATGGGTGTACGGAGGCTCCACGGGGGATTTTATGGCATCGATACACGATTGACGAGGAAGGTTTGATCTCCGATGCCCGGATTGTCCCGCCAACCTCGCAAAATCAAAAATGCATCGAGCAGGATTTGTGGCAAGTCGCGCCGGGATTGGCCAAAATGGATCACGCAGCCGCCACGCGCCGCGCCGAGCAGACGGTACGCAATTACGATCCGTGCATTTCATGTTCGACCCATTTTCTCAAACTCACCATCGAAAGGGAATGATGTGACCATCCGGGTCATTGGTATTGGGCGACGAACAGGAGGCGATGACGGAGCAGGTCCGGCGGTTATCGAACTATTGCGCCAACAAGCGGAAACAGCGAATTTCGAGTTACTGGAAATCGGCGAGCCTTCCGCTCTGATTCCGCTGCTGGAAGATTCGACGCGGGTGATCATCTTGGATGCGGCCCTCGGCGCAGGCTCGCCCGGAACGGTTTTGGTGGTTCGTCCGGAAGATCTGGACACGTGCCCACTTTCGTCTTTGTCGACCCATGGAATGAGCGTGGGGCAGGCCATTTCGCTCGCTCGCGTGCTGGCGCCGGAGAAAGTCTGTCCAGAAATCCATTTGGTGGCCATTGCGGCGCAAAAACCAGAAGGGGTCGTATTTGGTTTGTCGACGGCAGTTCAGGCAGCCGTGGCAACCGCCGCGGAGACAGCTCGAAAACTGGCGGAAAAACATTAGCCCAATTCAACGAGGTTTTCATCATGCACGAATCATCGCTCGGTCGCGACATTGTCCGTGTGGTCTTGGAAAAAGGACGGGAAGCTGGCACGACCCGAATCAAACAAGTGCGCGGTTTCATTGCCGAAACGGAATGGTTGAATCCCGAGGCGATCGTTTTCCATTTCCAAGCCCACGCCCGCGGAACCATTGCCGAAAACGCCCAGCTCGATTTGGCAACCGTTTGGATCGAAGCCGACTGTACGCATTGCGGAATGCATTACAAGCCCGACCATCATGTGCTCATCTGCCCACAATGCAATTCAACCGATGCCAAGCTGTCGCACGAACCTGGATTACGCATCGATTCGATCGAGGTCGAGTAGAGACGACCATGCGGGTTTCATTGCACGTGGCGGGTGTGGTTCAGGGGATAGGATTCCGCCCGTTCGTGCAGCAGCAAGCAACGCGATTGGGTTTGTCAGGGTGGATTCGTAATGGTCGCGCAGGCGTGGAAATCGAAGTCGCCGGCACGGACGAACTCATTGCGCAATTTCGTCGAACGCTCGAAGTCGACTTGCCTCGGCCAGGTCGAATCACGCATCTCGAACAGCGGCTACTGCTGGAAATTCCGCTCGCTGATGCATCATTTCATATTTTGCCCAGTGTGGAGTCGGAGCCGGCGCGGGCTCTGTTGCCTCCCGATTTGGCAATCTGCGCCGAATGCTTGTCCGATGTTCGAGACGTTTCCAATCGCCGATACGCGTATGCCTTGACGAGTTGTGCGCATTGCGGGCCGAGGTATTCGATCGTCGAAGATCTGCCTTACGATCGCGAACGAACGACGATGCGCGATTTTGCGCTTTGTCTTGATTGCCAACGAGACTACGCAGATCCGCATAATCGCCGTTTTCACGCCGAACCCATTGCTTGCTCGGTTTGTGGACCCGATATTTCCTTGATTTCAGGGACCGGGGCGTGTTTGGCGAAAGGAAGCACTGCCATCACGCAGGCCGCCACGAGGTTGAGCAGCGGCGCCATTGTGGCATTTCACGGGCTCGGGGGATTTCAGTTGTTGTGCTTGGCGAGCGATGGCGCAACAATAACAAAATTGCGCCAACGCAAGGCGCGCGAAGAAAAACCATTTGCGGTATTGTTCGAGAATCTCGAGCAGATTCACGTGCATGCCCATGTATCGGACGTCGAGCAAAGGGCGCTGCTTGACGCGAGCAACCCAATCGTGCTCTTGCAGCGAAAAGAATCGACCGGTCTTGCTCGCGAATTGGCGCCGAATTGCCCCCTGATTGGAGCAATGCTCCCCACGACGGCAATGCATTGGATGCTCGTCCGCGCCGTCGGACAGCCGCTCGTGTGCACGAGTGGAAATGTTTCGGGCGAACCAATTTGTGTCGATCCGAAACAAGCCTTCGAGAAACTGGCGACCATTGCCGATCTTTACTTGACGCACGATCGACCCATCGTCCGACCCATTGACGATTCCGTCGTTCGCGAAGGTGCCCGCGGAATTCAGGTATTGCGTCGAGCCCGCGGATTTGCCCCCTTGCCAGTTTTTCGTTTGCCCGACAAACGCTGCATTTTGGGCGTCGGGGCGTTTTTGAAAAATTCCGTCTCGCTTTTGGTCCGTGGGGACGTGGTCATGAGTCAACACCTCGGAGACTTGGACGACGTCGAATCCGTGGACTTGCTCGAAAAAACCGTGCGCGATCTCGTGCGATTTTTCGATGTTCGGCCAGAATTGATTGCTTGCGACTTGCATCCTGATTTCGCTTCGACGAGGCTCGCGGAACGTTTTGCGAAAGAATGGAACGCCAAGCTTGTACGCGTGCAGCATCATCATGCGCACGTGGCGTCCGTCATGGCCGAACGAGGGCTCGAAGGCGACGTGCTCGCCTTGGTTTGGGATGGATATGGGTTTGGCACGGATAGCCTCGCGTGGGGAGGCGAAACCTTGATCGTTCGTCCCGGAACATTTCAGCGTTTGGGTCATTTGCAGCGATTTCGTTTGCCCGGGGGCGACAAAGCAGCACAGGAGCCTTGGCGCTGCGCACTCGGACTCCTGGCCGCAACGCTTGGGGAACGGGGGTTTGTTGTTGGGAAAAACCATTTTCTCGAGGCGCCCGTCGACGCCCTCCTGCCTGTGCTGCAGCGCGGTATTTCTGCGCCGTGGACCTCGAGCATGGGGCGACTTTTCGACGCCGTTGCGGCATTGCTTGGCATTCGCCAGGTGAATTGCTATGAAGGTCAAGCCGCGATGGAGCTAGAATGGTGTGCCGCCAAAAACCCCGGTGAATTGCCTGATCCTTACCCGATTCCCTTGTCCCACGAAACGGGCATCGAGGCGAATCTCGAGCCTCTCGTGCAAGGTTTACTTGCCCATCTCGCAGCCGGCCGTTCCATTTCCGAAATTGCTGCGCGGTTCATTTCGAGTTTGGTCGATCTTGGCGTGCGGTATTGCCAGCGTGCAGGATTGCCCCGGGTCGTGCTGGCGGGTGGTTGTTTTCAAAATGATTTATTGACGAGGGCGCTCGTGAAACGTTTGGAAATTGCAGATTTCGAGGTTTTTCTGCCGGAACAGGTTCCCATCAACGACGGGGGCATTTCGGCTGGTCAAGTGGCTGTGGCGGCCATGCAAACGGCTGTCCGTGGAGGTGATTGATGTGCCTCGGCATTCCCGGTAAAATCCTCGATGTGCACGAGGGGGACCTGCGGACTGGAAGAGTGGCTTTTGCGGGAATCGTCCGCGACATTTGTCTGGAATACGTTCCGGAAGCCCAAGTCGGCGATTGGGTCATCGTCCACGTTGGATTCGCCATTAGCCGGCTCGATGAAAGCGAAGCACAACGAACGCTCGAATATTTGAAAGAAATGGGGGACTTGGGGGGATGAAGTACGTTGATGAATTTCGTGACGAAGCCCTTTGTCGGCGCTTCGCGGAGGCGATTGCCAAAAAGCAAACGCGACCGTGGCGCATCATGGAGGTTTGCGGCGGACAAACCCAAGCCATCGTGCGTTTTGGAATTGATGAATTGTTGCCCCCGCAATTGTCTCTTTTGCATGGTCCGGGTTGTCCGGTATGCGTAACCCCTGTCGAAATGCTGGATCGAGCCTTGACGATTGCGGCCCGACCGGAGGTCATTTTTTGCTCTTTTGGGGATATGCTCCGGGTGCCTGGCTCTACTGGCGACTTGTTTTCGATCAAAAGCATGGGCGGCGATGTGCGGATGGTGTATTCACCGCTCGATGCTTTGCAGATAGCCGAGAAAAACCCTGCTCGGCAGGTGGTATTTTTTGCCGTGGGGTTCGAAACGACGGCTCCCGCGCACGCGATGGCCGTAAAAGAAGCTGCGCGGCGAGGTCTGTCGAATTTTTCATTACTCGTGTCGCATGTGCTCGTGCCGCCAGCACTCGAAGCGATCTTATCAGCTGCCGAACGACGCGTGGATGGGTTTCTCGCAGCTGGACACGTGTGTGCAATCATGGGCACGGACGAATACGTGCCCCTTTCGCAACGTCATCGCGTCCCCATCGTCGTAACGGGTTTCGAGCCTGCGGACATTTTGCAAGGTATTGCCATGTGTGTCGACCAGCTCGAAGAAGGCCGCGCCGAAGTGGAAAACCAATATACGCGGGCGGTACGTCGAGAAGGCAATGTCAAGGCCAAGCAAGTCGTGGCGGAAGTTTTTCAGATCGTCCCGCGGAAATGGCGCGGGATTGGCGACATTCCGCAAAGTGGGCTCGGAATACGACAAACCTATGCGGGATTTGACGCGGAGAAACGGTTTGCGGTCCAAGATGTCGTCGTCGACGAAAATACTGAATGTCGCAGCGGCCTGGTTTTGCAAGGCATTTTGAAGCCCAACGATTGTCCGGCGTTTGGCGTGCGGTGCACGCCGGAAAAACCCCTCGGCGCGACGATGGTTTCCGCAGAAGGGGCATGTGCCGCGTATTATCGTTATCGAAGGGCAGGGTTGTGATGTCCACCAGAAATTTCGATGGCGCGTGTCCCCTTCCCCATCGTCACGATACGGTGCAATTGGCGCACGGCGGAGGAGGGCGTTTGTCGCGGGAGATCGTCGAATCTATCTTTCGTCCGGCATTTGGAGAATCGTCGCGAAAACATCGCCACGACAGTGCTGTTTTCGATGCGCCAGGAAAACGGCTCGCTTTGACCACGGACGGTTATGTGGTCAAACCCTTGTTTTTCGCGGGTGGCGATATTGGCAAATTGGCCGTAGTGGGAACCGTCAATGATCTCGCCATGGCTGGAGCGCGGCCCCACGCATTGTCGGTCTCGTTCATTCTCGAAGAGGGATTGCCGTTCGTCGATCTGGAACGAATCGTGCAGTCTATGGGTTTGGCGGCTCGAACCTCCGGAGTAGATATCGTGACCGGCGACACGAAGGTCGTCGATAAGGGTAAAGGAGACGGAGTGTTCATTACGACGACCGGAATGGGTCTCGTGCCCGAGGGCATTTTCATTGGACCCGAGCAGGTTCGTCCGGGCGATACCATTCTCGTCAGCGGGGATGTGGGTCGACATGGAATTGCCGTCTTGTCTGCTCGGGAGGGTCTAGAGCTCGAAGGGCCGATTGCAAGTGATTGTGCACCGCTTTACGAGATGGTTCGGGGTTTGATCGATGCGGGGATTGAAATACACTGCTTACGGGATCCGACGCGGGGGGGTTTGTCGGCGGTATTGAATGAAATTGCGGCCGATGCCCAGGTGGATATCGAAATCGATGAACGTTCCGTACCCATCGGGGATGTGGTGCGGGGCGCATGTGAATTGTTTGGCCTCGATCCGTTGTATGTTGCATGTGAGGGGCGCTTGGTTGCTTTCGTGCCGGAACGCGAGGCATCTCGGGCGCTCGCGTCGATTCGCACGCATGTGGATGGCGGGCTTGCGCAGTGTATTGGGCGAGTCATTGGTCCTTCGCCGACGTCGCGCCCAGGTCGGGTGACGTTGCGCGGGCGGCTGGGAACGACGCGTTTGCTCGATCTTTTCGCGGGCGAACAACTCCCACGCATTTGTTGATTTTTCGTGGTACCCTGTGCGCCAACCATGCAGCCCAACCAGAACGAATCCCTTACCTCGTTCTCGATTCATCCGGACCTATTGCTTTCGGCTCTTGACGATGCCAGCGCGCTCGTCGATCGACGGCGACAGGTGCGCGCCACGAATGCGCGCATGGAGCGACTGTTTGTCTCCGACGATATGGCCCGTCGGATTCCGTTCACGTGCGAAGGTAGTCGTTGGCGTTTGGGGCCTTCGAGTCGCCTTGACGAACCTTTACAACCGATATTGATTGGAATCGAAGATGTAATTGCGGGCGCTCGAGAACGATTCGAGGCTGAGCTCGGGACGGACGAGAGTATTTTATTGGCGATTGCGTGTTCCATTGACGGCGCACGCGGCGCGCTGGTGAGAATTCGATTACGAACGGAGGAAGAAGAGCATCGAGCGCGATGTGTGGAGATCGTCGAAGCGATGCAGCTCGGGCTTTATGTATTTCGGCTTGAAAATGAAAAGGACGAAGGTTCGTTGCGTTATGTTTACTGCAATGCTGCAGCAGAATCGATTACGCATCGGCCGCGAACGAACCTGCTTGGCAAACTGGCGGATGAAGTATCTTCCGCGGCCCGCGCCCAAGGGCTTTTGCGAACATACATGGAAGTCGTCACGGAAAAACAATCGCGAGATGTCGATTATATTTTGAAGCATCCGATTACTCAGAAGGACGTTCATTACGCAATTCGGGCATTTCCGCTCTCTGGGCAATGTGTAGGTTCGATTTTCGATGACGTGACTGAGCGTCGTGAAGCCCATGCTGCATTGGGACGCGAAATGGCGCTCGAGGAAAACCAAGCGGCGCTGCTCGAATTGGTGCGGCAATTGTCGACGCCATTATTGCCCATTGCTGAAGGTGTACTCGTCGCCCCGCTCGTAGGTCGAATGGATGAAGGCCGAGGCGAACATTTCATCGAGGTGCTTTTGGAAGGTATTCAGCGCCATTCGGCCCAGGTAGTGCTCATTGACGTCACCGGCGTTCCGGCAATTGATGCTGCCGTTGCCGAACAGATTTTACGGGCGGCACGAGCCGCACGATTGCTAGGAACTCGCACATTGCTGGTTGGAATATCACGCGATGTCGCGCGAACGATGATGGAGCTCGGATTCGATACCACCGGGCTGGAAACGCATGCAGACCTCCGGGCGGGTATTCGCGCAGCGCAACAAGGGCGCCGAAGCAAAGGGGAAGACCGCAATCTCACGCGCCCAAAACCTTGACGATCCGCAGGACTTGTGGGGTTTGGCGGTCAATATCATTGCATCCGGCTCATGAACTTGATGTGCGAGGGGCAATTCAGAGCATGGTAACGTCACGTGCGGTCACGCCAGATCTACTACACGCGCAAATTTTCACTTTCACCACATGTTATTTTATGATTTATTCGGGCACAAATGTGTACGAAGTCCGTGTATAGGTACTATCGAGAGTCACGATCACGTCCGTCTCCAACACACGTTCGCGTATCTTCGAGCAATCATGGATGATTCCACCCGCGCGGTTCTCAACTTGCTCGACAATGCCGTCTGGATCACAGATCCCGACATGGGTGGGATTGTATGGGCAAATCGAGCTGCATTGGTGATGTGGTTGGCTAAGGATCTCGATGATCTGTTAAGTCGAGCACCCAATCCTTCGCCAACGATACGAGCGACGTTGACGCAGCTGCGAGATCGCGTGGCGGCGGGAGAGCGTGTCCGGCAGGAGCGAACGATTTTTCCGCTCGGGCACGCGAAGCGGATCGAGATGACCATTGGGCCTTACACGTTTCCCGATGGTCGTATTGGGCTTTTGGTCGAGGCTCGGCCCATTACTCAAGCGGATCCGGAGATGGTGCGCGCCGCCGAGGCGGTGCGTTATGCGCCCATCATCGTCATCACCTTTTCTGCCGATGGCATGATGGTTCAAGCAAATACTTTGGCCCGCCAAACCTTTGGCAATACATTTAGTTTGAGTTCGATCTGTGCTCGGCGGCAAGATGCGCAAGACATCATTGGGCAAACAGAATCGGGCGCGACGTTTTCGCGTGATGTGCAGGTTTTCACGAGCACGGAAAAACGGTGGTTGGCTGTCGAGGCGCGACGAATTCTCGATCCGGTCACGGCAATTCCGTCAATTCTGATGAGCGCGCACGATATGACGGCGCGCATCGAAGCCGAGCAAACCAAAGAAGATGTCGTGGCCATTGTGAGCCATGAATTGCGCACGCCAATGACGGCAATCAAAGGGGCGCTCGAATTGTTGCTTGGAGGCCTGGCCAAGGACGATCCGGCCTTGGGTCAAGAATTGTTGCAAATGGCTGCCGAGAATACGCGGCGGCTCAGTGCATTGGTCGATGATTTGCTGGACGTCCGAAAATTGACTTCGGGTAATTTGTCGGTCGATTTCAAACCTTGCGATTTGGGGGCCGTCGTGACCCACGCGGTGGCCTTGCAAAACCCTGCCGCACAAGCTCGGAGCATCAAGCTGGAATGTACGGTCAATGGCCCTTTGCCCGCCATTATCGACGAAGGCCGCATTCAACAGGTCATTTTGAACCTTGTCTCCAATGCTTTGAAACACACGCCTCCTGGTGGATGTGTACGGGTCGTGGGAGAAGCTGTTGACGATTGCGTGCGCGTATCGGTGACCGATGATGGTCCTGGGGTTCCCGAAGAATTCCGCGAGCGTATTTTCCAACGTTTTGCGCAAGCCGATTCTTCGAGCACCCGCCATAATTCCGGCACGGGGCTCGGTTTGTTCATTGCCAAATCACTCGTCGAAATTCACGGCGGCCGTTTGGCATATGGGGACAGTACCGATGCTGGCGCAGTCTTTTATTTCGATTTGCCGCATGAAAAGGCCGCTTCCGGAAAAAGACCGCCCCCCAATAAATCAAACGGTGATCTTCTTCCAGCCTCCTTGACGGTAGGCCCAGCCGAGCCAAATAGCCCGCACGAGCCAATCGCAGGTGCTGCCGATCCACACGCCCACGAGACCCATTTGGCACTCGATGGCCAGCAACCACGTCACGGTGCCGCGCACGAAAAGTCCTCCGAGGAGCATGGCCCAAAGCACCGTACGAGTATCTCCAGCTCCGCGCAAAGCCATGGCAATGACCATGGCAAAACCCATGAATGGCTGGGCCACCGCAGCCACACGCATCGCCGGAATCGCGACTGAAATGATTTTCGTATCTGGCGTGAAGGCTCCGACGAGATAACCCGCCATCGTCAGCAATACGAAACTCACGACGCACAATGCGCCGACGGCCATGATTGCCGCAATGACGCCCGCGCGTGCGGCATCGTCGGGTTCGCGAGATCCAAGCTTCTGGCCAATGATCGCTCCCGCAGCGATTCCAAAACCGTCGGCAGAGAGCCACGAAATCGATTCCAAACTCACGACGGTTTGATGCGCCGCCAAAGCCACTTCGCCGAGCAGCGCAATGATTGCCACATACACCATGTATCCCAGGTGATACGCAGCTTTTTCTCCAAACGCCGCCCCAGAAACCGCGAGCACGCGCTTTAATGCCTCACGTGCCCCGCCAAACCCTACATCGCGCAAAGGAAGCGGGCTCGATACCCGCATCAACGCTGCGGTGAGCAAAATGGCTTCAAGCGAAACGGTCACCGAATTGGCAATTGCGGCGCCACGAATACCCATTTCGGGAAAACCCCAAAGCCCAAAAATGAGCGCCGCATTGAGGGCCAAATTCAAGACATTGCCCACTCCCGCCACGAAAAGGGGCGTCCGAGTGTCACCTGCGGCTTGCAAGGACGCAGCCGCAATGGCTTCGACAAAAATGAGCGGCAAAAAAGGACTCGCGACACGTAAATACGCGCCCGCCTGATCCTGCACGAAAGTGCCCGCACGCGGAAAAAGCCCCCGCACCAGCAAATCTTCCGTCAAATACAAAACCAATCCGAGCACGATTCCCAGAACAAATGCAAAAAGAAGCGCGGACCGCGCCGCGCGGGCTCCGGATCGTGCATCACCCGCGCCAATCGAACGCGCGACGACAGCCAAGGTGCCCGCAGAAAAAGCAGTCGATACCGAATAAATCGACCACACCATGCTTCCAGCAATTTGCATGGCGGCAAGCGACGTCGCGGAATAGCGACCCAACAGCAATCGCCCCACGATAAAAACCAGCGTAATGAGGAGCGTATGCGTTATCGCGGGCCACGCGAGCGACCAAACCTGCCAAGCAAGCCCGTTATCGTCAACTCGGCCAAGCGGAGTTCCCGGGCGAAGGAGGGTCGTCACGAGACCCCACGTGCCATGCGCCGTCCGTCCGTGCAAGTTTGTACGTGATGTTGCAGAATTATCAACAGCAACGTGAGACGCGACATGCGGGGTCGTTTCGAGGTAAGGTGTGCACATGCAAATTGGTCAACGCTTGGGATCGCTGGTTGTCTCCGACATTCGTGCAATGAGTCGCGCTTGTGATGCCGTGGGGGGGATCAACCTCGGTCAAGGAGTGTGCGATCTTCCAACTCCGCCTCCGGTGGCGCGAGCGGCGAATGGTGCCATCGATGCGAGTGTCGCGATGTACACAGCGCCGGAGGGGATCCTGCCCTTGCGCCAGGCGATTGCCGTGGACCTCGAAAAACGTTACGAGCTGATTTACGATCCAGGCGCGGAAGTTGTGGTCACTTCGGGAGCGACGGGGGCCTTTGCGGCGACGTGTTTGGCGCTGCTCGATCCGGGCGATGAAGTAATTCTATTCGAGCCCTATTACGGCTATCACTTGAACACGATCATAACGCTCGGGCTGGTACCGGTGCTCGTGCCGACGCGTCCGCCGAATTGGGAATTCGATCGCGAAGCGTTTGTCCAGGCAATATCCAAGAAAACGCGCGCCGTGGTTTTGTGCACGCCGTCGAATCCGAGCGGCAAAGTTTGGAGCACCGAGGAACTCGATTGGCTCGCGGACGTGCTCGAAGCGCACGATTTGATAGCCATCACGGACGAGATTTACGAGCACATCGTTTTCGATGGAAACAAACACGTTCCGCTGGCGTCGCGCAAAAACGCCCGAAAAAACACGATTTCGATTTCGGGGTTTTCGAAGACATTTGCAGTGACGGGCTGGCGCCTTGGATACTTGACGGCGCCTCCGGAGGCGGCTCGACGCATTACGGTGGCGCACGACATGCTTTACGTTTGTGCTCCGACGCCATTGCAACATGCGATGGTTGCAGGACTAGGCATGCCGGCGGATTATTTCCAAGGCATTGGGGCGAGTTACCAGAAAAAGCGGGATATTTTATGTAGCGCATTGGTCGACGCGGGGCTGAATCCTTATGTGCCCAAAGGCGCGTATTACGTGCTGGCGGACATTCGCCGGCTCGGGCTGCCGACATCCAAAGCCGCAGCAATGACTTTACTGGACAAACTCCGGATTGCGAGTGTGCCGGGAACGTCGTTTTACAAGGATCCTGTGGGCGAGACGATGTGTCGCTTTTGTTTTGCGAAGGACGACGACGTGCTCATCGAGGCCGCGCAGCGTATTCGCACGTGGTGGTGAAGGTCGGCCAATCAAGGCGCAAGCAGAGGTTCGAGACGTGTACGCAGGTTCACGACTGCGCCTTCGCCTTTGATGGATCCTTCGATTCGTTTGTCCGTGCCTCGACCGTCTTCTGCCGGCACAGCAAAAAGCGGAATCATCTTTGATGCATATCCGGCGGCAGCCAATCGTTCGCCATCGACGTCCAAATCGAATTCGAGCATCCGCAAATTCGGAAAAACGCCATCGAGTTGTCCGCTTTCAGCGGCGTCGTGAAATCGTTTGCAGGGTTCGCACCAGGTAGCTCCGACGTAAACGAGCAGTCGTTTTTTATCGACCTGAGCGCGTTCGAGCTCGCGTTTGACCACGGTCGCGGCATCCTCACCGGCGGGAGCTTTGATCCATTCAATGCGCGGGGAGCCTTTGGCGGTCGAGTTTGTCGCGGCTGAAGAGCTGGAGGGTTCTTTGGTGACTTCCGGAACGTCTTTCGAGCAGCTCGCCAAGATCAACATAACAATGGCCAAGGGCCACGTTTGCCTTCGTTGCGGATTCTGTTGGCAATCGAATTGCATTTATTTTCCACCCGATACCGCCACATCCGGCTTCAACACTCGCAACCAACCTGCCTCTTCGTCTTTCGCCCCTTTCGGCGCCGACTCGGTCACGTACAAAAGCCCATCGCGAAATTTCAAATCCCGAAAATCCCCAGGCTTCGGCAATTTGTGTTCGGCCTTCACGTCCAGAGTTTCAGGATCGAGCTGCCAAATGCTGCCTTCGCGCGTCGCTGCCCACAAATCGTTTGTCAGAGCAACCATATAGAGCGGCATTTGGCCCAGGCGCTTACGTTTGGCAATGGACAAAGTTTTCGGATCAATGCGCACGACGCCAAGGTTGTAATCACCATACACGCCCTGCGGTCCGGACGCCATGCGCCCGAACTCAGTGCGCTTCTGTGAGCTCTCCTGAGGAACCCCGTCGGTGAGCGCAATATCGGCTTTTTTCTGGAGGGTCGATTTGTCGATCACTGAAATGCGTGTTTCATGACCAACCCAAACGGAATCGTGGCCGACAGCGATTTGCCACGCATTGGGACCGAGCTTCGGCGAGCGTTTTTGGGTCTTCGTTTTTAAGTCGATACGGACGACCGTCGAGTCCGCCGAACTATTCTTGTCCCATAACAGCACCCACAAAGCACCGTCTT
>DAOMZH010000008.1:0-48458 GCA_035437985.1 Polyangium sp. (in: bacteria)
ACTCCTGGGGTCGTTGCAACCCCATTGTGAAACACCAGAAACCACATCAAACGAATCGTTCGGACTTGTCAAGCATGAACAATTGCGCAAGATCGTTTGTTGGACAGGCCTTGTTATTTCGCGATGCTGATTGTCCCGCACCATGGTCCTCTGCTATATAGATGCACAAGGTACCTCCATGAACCCTCGTCCACTTCAGTTTCTCGCGCTTGCATGGGCCGCGGTGTTGCAATCCGACTGCACTCTCGAATGCGGCGAGCTCCCATGCGAAGAAAGTTTCAACGTCTTGCGATGGTGCGCGACGTCGAACACGTGTCGATTAAATGGCCAATTGGTTACCACCTGCCCCGATTGTACGCTCTCTGATTTTGCGCCCGGTAATACACTAGAAGTCCCATTCGATAAATTGTCACCCTTGTTGGGGAGCCGCAATGACCTCTTCGTCAGCTGGGAGAGGGACTTTATGGGCGAGAGTAACGTCGATCTGTTCCTCGATGGAGTCCTGGCAACGGAAAAGCAGTGTAAGCGCGAGCCCATTGCACAGTTGTTTGAAGTTACATGTTTGAATTTGCCCCGAACATTAAAGCGCCTCGAGTTTAAATACATTCCGCCAATGTCAGGTGGTGGCAGTGTAAGCGTGTATGTCGACGTACGCGATAAAGAATGCGTAGACACGCATGACGGATGTGTGCGCTGATGAATTGGCATTACGATCCCAAAACCACGGCAAAGTATCAGCATTCCCCGGCGTTGCTTGCGCCATACCATTGACCGCTGACATGCACTCAGAGGTACCTCCATGAACCCTCGTCCACTTCAGTTTCTCGCACTTGCATGGGCTGCCTCAAGCCTCGGCAATACCAAAAAGCCCAAGGCCCGATAGCGTTGTTTCGCAACGAATCAGATTCAATCCGGCCGAACCAAACACCGATCGAAATCGGTCCTCGTCGAATCGACCATAGGTCCGCGAATAGAGTCGCCACCCCGTCATAGCCAAAACAAACCGCGGATCCTTGAGCGTTTTACTCAGGATCTCCGGGGGGACCAATGTGTCGAATGTATTGACGTTCGGTTCGAGAAATGCACAACGACTTCCGGGACGTAAAACCCGTTTGACCTCGCGCAGTACTGCTTCGGCATCGGGCAATAGATACAAGAAACTATGCCCGGTCACGGCGTCGAAGGAATGATCCTCGAAAGGCAATTGCGTGGCATCGGCGCGAATGAATTCCACATGGTGCCCATTGGGTTCACGCTTGCGCCATAACTCCGCCAAAAAAAGCATCGTGTGACTCAAATCGAGGCCCACGACGTGCGCATCCGGCACGCGATCGAGCATGCCAAATGCGCTGATTCCCGGACCACAACCCAAATCCAGAACTCGGTGACCAGGTTGAACATTCGCTTGGTCCACCAAATCAGCGCAATGACTGCGCCACGTGGGCGAACGGGTCATCAATGCATAACCCAATGCCCCGACCTCGAATGTGACATTCGCAAGTCTTTTTTTGACCGAACGAGTCAAATCTTGGATGTCCATAATGACCTTCAGCTAGCTTCAGCCGCATCTTGGTCGTCGTCGACGGCATCGACCATGATTTGTCCATTTTCGACGGACAAAAGCGCCACCGAGCCAGACGGCAATTCCTCGCGCAAAATCATTTCGGCAATGGGTGCTTCCACATGCCGCATGATGGCTCGTTTCATGGGTCGCGCTCCCAGTCCTTCGTCAAACCCACCTTCGGCGAGCAAGACATCAATGACTTTGGGCTCCACATCGAGACGAATCCCACGCTCGAAAAGCGAACGCCCCAATTTGCCCAACAGCCGCCGCGCCACTTCTTCGACTTCGTTTTTCCCCAGCGGCGCAAACACCAAGACTTCGTCGATTCGATTGTAAAGCTCGGGCGGAAGCGTCGATCGCGCCGCACTCAACATGGTCGCTTCGAGTTTGTCGTTCGATACCTTCGTTGTGGTGCTTCGCGAAAAACCCACCGACCGCTCGGCCTTGAGCGCCATTGCTTCCGACGCCCCAAGGTTGCTCGTCATGACGATGACCGTATTCGTGAAATCGACGCGACGTCCGCGACCGTCCGTCATGCGCCCTTCATCGAATACTTGCAAAAATGCCTCGAGCACATCGCGATGAGCTTTTTCAATTTCGTCGAGCAAAATCACTTGATACGATCGTCGCCGCACCGCTTCCGTCAATTGCCCACCGGCTTCGTGCCCGACGTATCCTGGCGGAGCACCAATCAAACGAGCTACGGCATGCGCTTCGCTGTATTCGGACAAATCCAAACGCGTCATGGCGTCGGAGGAATGAAACAACGTTTGCGCAATCGCTTTGGCCGTTTCGGTTTTTCCTACGCCCGTAGGGCCCAAAAGCAAAAATGTTCCCAGAGGTCGTTCCGCGCGAATCCCCGCCGCATTACGCCGCAACACGCGAGCAATTTTTCCGAGGGCCGTCGTGTGACCCACGACCGATTCGGCGAGGTGTTTTTCCAAATTGAGCATGCGCTCGCGATCCGTTTCGAGCAGCCGCTCTTCCGGAATCTCCGCCAAACTCGCTACGATCGCGGCAACCTCCGCGGATCCCACCGGACCCACCTTGTGATTGCGTCCTGCGCGCCGACGTACGCGTGCGCCTGCGGAATCCAAAATCGAAATCGCCTTGTCGGGTAATGCTCGTCCCGGGAGATATCGCATCGACCACGAAATCGCGGAGGATATGCCTTCGTCGGTGTAGGTCAAGCGATGATGCGTGCCCAAGGCGCGGGTTACCTGTTTGCACAACAAGAAGGCCGTGTCTTCATCCGGCTCTTCAATGTATTGGACGGTAAAACGTCGCGCCAAGGCCGCATCGGCTTCGATGTTTTTCCGATACTCTTCCGGCGTCGTCGCTCCAATGATGCGTAGTTCCCCGCGGGCAAGCGCCAATTTCATTTCGGCCGTCGCTTCGTCCAGACCGCTCGAAAAGAGCTCGTGAATCTCGTCGAAGAACAAAATGATCTTGCGGTCGGCTTCCCGCATTTCGCGCAAAATCGTGGCCATTCGTTCGGCCAATGCCCCCCGAGTTCCCGTTCCCGCGACCAGCTCCGACACGGTCAATTCCACCAGGATCTTCGCCGTTTCCGGCTCGCGATTTCCTTCCTCGGCCAAACGTAACGCCAAACCGCGGACGACCGAGGTTTTTCCTACGCCTGCAGGACCAACCAAAAGACAACTGTTTTGGTTTTTCTTGGCCAAAGCATCCAGCGCTTCGTCGATTTCGACCTCGCGTCCAATCACCGGATCGATTTCGCCGAGCGCGCCGAGCAGCGTCAGATTTTTCCCGAGCGCGGCAAGCGTTGGGGCTTTCGCGCGATCGAGGGCGAGTGCGTGCCCGTTCGTCACGCGTGGGCCCAGCGGTGCGGGAGTTTGTCCGGCCAGCCGATCTTTCTCGACCAGGGTTTTGGCCGGAATAGGCAAGGGAACCGGTACCGCAGTCGCAGTCGGCGGAGTCGGACTTACCGGAGCGGAGTTTGTCGGGGCTGGAGGTGGCGCCGAAACTGGCGGAACAACTGGTGTTTTGCTCGTTGGACGTTCCGCGAGTGTTCGGGAAGGCGGGGGAAACAAGGGCACGGTGACCCCCGTGCCCAACGGTCGTTTTGCTGGCGACAAAGCGCTGGGTTTGTCTTGCTCGACCCGGAGGGGAGCCCGCGTCGCGGCGGTTATGGGCTCGCTGCTCGTCGATTTTCCGTTCGGAGGCGCCGTGGACAAACCTCGCCGAGCGGCCACGACTCCGAGCGAAAGTTGCATCGCGGCCGTGCGCAAACGCGCTATATCCACGCCCGCTTGCATCAATGCGCGATGCGCCGCGGAGTTCCTGTCGGCGAGCAGAGCGAGCAAGAGGTGCAAGGCGTTTGGCTCTCCAAACGGCGCGCGTTTGCCGAGATCTTTAGCGGCAACGGTGGCTCGCGCGAGCGGATCCGGGCTGTCCTCGTCGAACGAACGGCCTGCTTTGAGCAGCGCATCTGCATCGAGTCGCCGCTCGCGAAGAAGCTCTCCTGCTTGACCTTCGCGCGACGCAATGGCCGCGAGCAAGTGCACACTCGTGGGGCGTTCTTTCCGTGATGCAGCGAGGTCTTGGGCGAGCTTGCGCAACGTGACGAGGTCGGCTTGCGTGCCGGCTTGCGAGCGGAGGGTCGTCATGGTCTGGAGGGCGTCGCACGGCTTGGGCTCGCAGGACAAATTTTCTGCACCGACAATCTCGTCTTGCCTTCCGATGGGCCTTTTCGAGTAGGCTTTGGCGCATGTTTCGGGCTTTGCTTCGCCCTGCGATGCGTCTGGTCTTTGCTCTCGTTTCCCTCGTCATTTTGCTCGTCAGTTGGCGCGCCGAGGCGGATCCCGCGAAGCGAATTTATGTCGGGATCTACCTGCGCGACGTTACGCGTTTCGATCAAAAGAATGGCGCTTTCGATGCCGATGTCGAGCTCTGGGCCAAATGGATGGGCGAGTTCGACAAAGACAAACTCGTCTTGACGAATGCGGCTGCCGTTGAACAGACATTTCTCGAAAAAGAGCGCTGCATCGATGAGCGCAGCCGCCGCAACGACTGCGTCCAAAGCCGTCATGAAGCGAGAACCCGAGTGGATATCAATCACATATTGCATTCAATTTGCAGCTGCAACTCAAGTTACGCTCAATGCAACATGGCCGAATCTTGGCGGTAGGGTCAAGCGTATATGACGCACACCGTCGACGAGTTATTAATAATCATCTATCAGCATTATTGGCGCACCACGTCCTACGAGCAGAGTGAGCCGTGGGGAGCACGCGAAAATCTCGTTGAGGCACGAAAACTGGCTGGCAAGCCAAACTCGCCTTGGCGTGAACTCCTCACATGCCTTTACGCGCGTTTTCCCAATCGTGTGCTCAATGGCTCGCTCCATCTCCCAACTGGTGAATTCGATGCATGCTATAGAGTGACCCTCCAACACCAGCCTCATGAGCTTGGCCTCGCGATTAGCTTTCTCGCACCGTATTACGTTGTTTACAGTTCGCTGCATGTTGACAAGATCAAATACACCTATGATGAAGTATGGCGACTTCATCCGTTCGACCTTGCGGACGACGAAGTCGCAGAAGCAGATGTAATGGTCGATGAAATGAAAACGCTTTTCCCGAATCATGAACCAATGCCCGAAAAAGTCGGCAACATCGTTGTGCCAGATGTCCTGGCTGGCAATCAAGTCCTGGGAATGGCCACCATCTATCAGTGCTTCTTCACTGAAAATTGGTGGCAAGTCATACAGATTTGGCCGGCTTTCTTCGTTGCTCGAAGCTCGACGGCGCTCGACCAAGGCACAGGCATGCATGCGCGAAGGTTCAACACGTAAGAGGGAACCTTTTTTGCGTGTGTTTGAAGGTTCGGCAGATTGCCCTGAAGCATTTTCACAGACATTTGAAGGTTCGGCACATTCCAACCAAGCTTTGTCACAGACATCTCAAGGTTCGGTAGATTGCCCTGAAGCATTTTCACAGACATTTGAAGGTTCGGCACATTTCAACGAAGCTTTGTCACGAACGCCCGAACGGTCGGCAAGCAGCCGTGAAGCTTTGCCATTCTCCAACGAACCCCGGGCACACCCAGCCGAACATTGGGACTGTTGCAATTGTATCCCGTGTGGGGAAGTCGTGGTGGTACTCCGCAACGTTATTGGAATTTGCCCATCGAGGAAGGTCAGCGTTTCGAAATTAATTCGTCGTAACGGACTTTTGGTAACGATCGAGCGTCGCGAGGTGCGTGTCCAGCTCTTGAAGAAATGCCGGCACTTCGGTTTCGAGCCGCGTGACGAGGTCCTCGACCGCGTCCAAATCCCCCTGATTGCTGCGGATCTCGATTTGTTTGCACACATCGGCGATTCTTTCGCCACCCAACTGGGCGCATGTCGACTTGAATGTGTGCGCAGCGCGCTCGAGCTCGTGCGCGTTGCGCCGCATGAGCGCATCACGCATGGCAGCCACATAATTTTGCTGTTGATCGTCGAAAGCAATTCGGAGTTCTTTGAGCACATCCTCGCCCGTGAGTTCTGCGAGTTCGCGCAGGTTGTATATTCGTTTCGGCTCAAAGATTGGTATTTGCGGACGAACTGACTCTTCTTCGACAGTAGGTTTGGCGACTGGGGAAGGGCGGAGCCGTTTTGCCGCCCGAATGAGTACCGAACGCAACGTTGCCAATTCAATCGGCTTATTGAGGTAATCGACCATTCCGGCTTCGAGACATCGTTCTCGATCGCCAGAGATGGCATGGGCCGTCATGGCAATGATTTGTGGATGTGGGAGGCGAGATTCTCGGGATAGAATGGTTCTGGTGGCTTCCAAGCCGTCCATTTCGGGCATTTGCACGTCCATGAGCACGACGTCGTAGGGCAAACGTTCGACCGCGGCGAGCGCCTCGCCGCCATTACCAACAACATCGGCGCGATAACCGAGTTTCTGCAAAAAAAGCAAGGCCACCCTTTGATTGACGGTGTTGTCCTCGGCGAGCAGGATTCGCAGGGGGTAGAGTTCGCCAGGCAGCTGATTGGGGGCCGGTGGAGGATTGCTTTGGGAGACCTGACTTTTCGCGAGCAGGAACTTGATTTGTTGGTTCAGCAGAGATTCACGAATTGGTTTTACGAGACGCAACGAAAAAAGCTGTTCGTCTTCCGGATCGAGCTTTTGATGCATTGGACCTAGCAGGACGAGTCGTATGGGTAAATTGCGCAATGCCCGGGCCAATTCGATTCCGTTCATGTCTGGAAGGCCGAAATCGATAAAAGCCAGGTCGCATGGGTGCTTACGGGCCAATTCGATGGCCTGCGAGCCATTCTCTGCGACGATCGCCGTTGCCCCCCAAGCTTCGACGTGATGTTTCAACAGCGCGCGGAGTTTTGCATGGTCATCGACGATGAGCGCTTGCTTTCCAGAGAGGTTGAGCGGCGAGGTGCGCGTCGTGGTTGCATGGTTTGGCGCGACCGTAACTGGGAGTGTAAACGAAAATGTACTACCTTTCCCCAATTCGCTTTTCACCGCAATCGTGCCCCCCAATCGCTCGACAATTTGTTTGCTGATTGCGAGCCCCAGACCCGTCCCGCCATGATTTCGGCTTGTGGACGCATCCGCTTGGGCAAATGGTTTGAAAAGACGTTCGATCCGATCGGGGCCGATACCAATTCCGGTGTCTTGCACGAAAACGTGTAAAACCGTGTGCTGAGCGTCGCGTTGTTTGCTGCGCACGGCCAAAGTCACTTCGCCTTTGCTCGTGAATTTCAGGGCGTTGCTGCACAAATTTACCACTACTTGGCGAATTCGACCCGCATCACCCAATATTCTCTCGGGTACCTCGGCATCCACTTGAATGACCAGTTCGACCCCGGTATCTCCGGCGCCGGCAGCGACGATTTCGGCGGCTTCGTCGATACATTCCCGAATATTGAATTCATAAGCCTCTATCTCGAACTTGCCCGCATCGAGTTTTGAAAAATCCAAGATATCATTGATGAGATTCAACAAATGCGTACCTGAATTTCGAATCGTTTCGACGAACGAACGTTGTGACGAATCGAGTTGCGTATCGAGCAACAGGCCGGTCATGCCAATGACGCCATTCATGGGTGTACGAATTTCGTGACTCATATGCGCTAAAAATGTCGTGCGCGCTTTGGCTAGGGCTTCCGCTTCCAGTTGACCGCGCTGGGCTTCCATGAGCCGACGGAAGTCTTGCCGTATGCGTAATCCAAATTGATAAAGCAGTACGAAGGCAACGGTGGAGCCTGCGATTTGCAGAGTGCACAGGACCGCCCGCAAAATCGTCGAATCGGGAACGATGCCAGGTCTCAATACGGTTACGATTGCGATCGTGGCACTATCGAGTGCGGCAGCCACGACAAATCCGTGCAAAATCCGACCGCGCAGATGCGGAATCGTCAACAACGTGCCGACAAGAATGGATACCTGAATCAGTGTGGAATCGAAGTAGCGTACTGAGAGCGCCGCTCCAGCGGACAACAAAATGGCCGTGCCAAAAATCAATGCGCCGGATTCGGCGCGACCACTTTTGGCGACTCGATATGCAATGAATGTTGACAACCAAAGCAGGGTTGCAATGGTTGCAGGCGGGATGAAGCGATCATCCGACGAGCCCACTACGACGAGGCTCGCATAAATACATGCAAATACGCCGACGCAATGGCTAATCACTCGCAGCTGGGGGGCAAGTTGTTTCCCATCCGATGTCGTTAATTCATCACCGATTTTCATGAATACTCCACGACTGCGTTCGTGGATGGTATTCGGGTTGTGGTCCGAGTCAATGCTCATGACGCAAGCCGCTACGAGAGCCTGGCCATTTGTAACAAATTTGTAGTTACTGCCGCCTGCCGTATCAGGCGTTTCGGAATACCAGACCAAAGGCTTCGAGCGCCGCGCGCGTCGTAGGCGCGTCGTGCGCAATGCGACAACGCGCAGGTACGGGCATTTTCGCGGCAACATCATACCAAATGGCCATCATTCCGGCCGCCAGGGCGCCTTCTACGTCGGCCGCATATGAATCGCCAATGTGCACGATTTGGTCGAGCGGTACGGTGAGACGTTCCGCGGCCCATTCGAAGATTCCCCGATCGGGCTTTTGAATGCCCAGCTTACCGCTATCGGCCACGATGCCAAAACGCCCGGACCAACCCATTTCCTCAATTAATTCCGCCAAACGGCCCTCGGAATTCGAAACGACGGCCACTTTGACGTTCGCGGCAATCAAATCGTCGACGAGCTCGATCATGCCCGGGATGGGCTGGCGCCAAAGATTTTTCAGTGGTTGCTGATCCCATAAAAAATCAACCGCGTCCGTAATCGCGCCGGCGGCTGCGTCCGGCGCCGCGTTTTCGATAAGCGAACGCATGAGGATTTTCCACGGATGACCACCCAAACCGCGGCGAATCGCGTCATTGTACGTCTGCCAAGCCAATGGCAGCCCGTGCTCCAACCGCTCCGGAGCAATGGTCAAACCGCGTTCGGCAAGCCGAGCGGAAGCCAAATGTGTGTCGAAACTGGCGAGGGTTTGTCCGAAATCGAAGGTGACGGCGCGAGGCAGGGTAGGTTTCACGCCGTTCGTTTAGAGAAAATCGCGAGCGAAATCAATCGTCTTTCGAGCCTTCGTACATCTTCTCGATGTCCGCCAAGAAATTCTTG
Organism: Polyangium sp. (in: bacteria); assembly: GCA_035437985.1. Taxonomy (GTDB): domain Bacteria; phylum Myxococcota_A; class Polyangia; order Polyangiales; family Polyangiaceae; genus Polyangium. Next base: position 9,214 of record DAOMZH010000008.1, read on the forward strand.
TACACGACACGACGTTTGATTTTCAGCGTGGGCGTTAATTCCCCCGCGTCAATGGTGAATGCCCGATCCGTGATATGGAACTTCTTCACGGTTTCGACTCGCGCTAGCGTCTTGTTCGTTTCATCCACGCCTTTTTGCACCGCCGCAATGACAGCCGGATCGCTCCGCAGTTCGCTGATCGGCGCGTCGGGTTTTCCAGCAATGGCGCCAGCTGCAGGCTGATCAATGACGATGAGTGCCGAAAGGAATTTCCGCCGATCGCCAATGACCACTGCATCGGCAATGGGGGACGAACCCTTGAGCGATTCTTCGATATTTTTCGGGCTGATGTTTTTCCCACCCGCCGTAATGATGATTTCCTTCTTGCGTCCGGTGATCCAAAGGAATCCGTCGGAATCGAATTTGCCTAGATCCCCCGAATAGAGCCATCCGTCCTTGAGGGTTTCCGCTGTCGCGGCAGGTTCCTTGTAATAACCCAAAAAGACGTTGGGGCCCTTGACGATGATTTCTCCGTCTTCGGCAATCTTGACTTCGATTCCTTCGAGCTTCGTCCCGACGCTGCCGAGTTTCACATTGCCGGGCACGTTGAATGACGTCGGTCCCGTGTCTTCGGACTGTCCGTACACTTCGCTGACGATGAGGTCGAGTCCCAGGAAAAACTCGAGCACTTCTTTCGCAATGGGCGCAGCGCCGCTCACGCCAACCCGCGTGCGGGACATGCCGATGGCTGCCTTGAGTTTTTGGAAAACCAATTTTTGCGCGAGCTTGTATTGCATCGCTTGAAGGCCGCTAGGCTCCCGACCGCGCATTTTCAGCGTATTTGCCTCGCGCGCAACATCCATCGCCCATTCCACGAGCGCCTTTTTTGCCCCTGTGGCTTCTTTGAGTTTGGCCGTGACGCCGGAGTAAAACTTTTCCCAAATGCGTGGTACCCCGAAAAACAACGTCGGCTGCACCTCTTTGAGGTTGTCCGGCACCTTTTCGATACTCTCCGCGAAATACACGGTGGCACCGGTCGTCAAGGCCGCGTGAATCGAAAAAACTTGTTCCGCAATATGCGACAGCGGCAAGTACGAAAGCATTACGTCATTCGGTCCGCCGTTGACCAGACGTCGCGTATAATCCGATGTCCACATGAGATTGTTATGCGAAAGCATTACACCTTTGGGCGGCCCCGTCGTTCCAGAAGTGTAAATCAACGTCGCCAAACCTTGCGGTTCGAGCGCATCCATACGCTCGAAAAATGCCTTTTCCGTGACGTTTGCACCTTTTTCGAGGAAAGCCTCGTACGTCACCACCAAAGGATGGTCGATTTTCTCGGCCCCCGGCATCATGACGATATGCTTCAAATGCGGCAATTCGGCGAGCTTCTTTTCTACCTTGTCGAATTGCATCTTGTTTTCGAGCAAGACGATCTGCGATTCCGCGTGATGAATGATGTATTGCACCTCCTCGGGCGAACACGTCGTATAGATACCCGCAGGTACGCCCCCGACGCTCATTGCCGCAACGTCGAAAGCAACCCACTCCGACCGATTAAAACCCAGGATGCACACGGTAAAACCCGGTTTCTGCTCGAGCGCGATGAATGCTTTGCTGAGGCGTTTGACCTCGTTTGAAAGCTCGCGATAACTCTTGGGACGATAAACTCCGCCCTTTTTGCTCTGATGAGCTGGGGCATCGGGACGGCGTTCGGCCTGGTTGAACAGTCGGCGAGGAATAGAGTCGATAGGGGTAGCCATGGCCCGCCGAGGATAATCGAAGTGCACGCAAAATGCGTACGCTCGATATGAAAAAATGCGCGCCTGAACGTCGCCGCAGCTCGCCTGAACTGTCGGTATTCGCCGACAGTCAACGCTTCGAGGACGCGTCTTTGGCGACTCCCGCATCCGCGATCGAACTCGCATCCGCAGGACCCGCGTCAATGATTTCTCCTGCCGGCTCGCGAGGTTGCGCTGGGCGAGATCGTTGGTCCTCCAATGAAGCCGACTCGTCACGTCCCTGCAACACCTGACGCACGAGCATTAGTCGCTCGACCAGATTCGTCGCTTCCTCCGGCGACATGTCCAGACGCGCCAAGATCCTCGTTCCGTCGGCGTTGATCTTCATCCGTTCGAGTAATGGTTTGGCTCCGAGGATACGCATCAGCGGAGTGTCGGTTTGCGACGTGCGACGACCATCGAAAGTTCGTCCGAGTTCAGCGCATGCAGCTGCTGCATCACACACGACGACACCGGACAAACCCACGCGACTGTCCATCGAAACCGCAACCCCAAGACCGATCATCGAAGCCGCAGGCGAGCCTTCTGCACCACCTCGGGCGAGTTCTTCGTTTAACGTGCGTCGTTGTTCGGGCGTGAGCACGACGGTGACTCGAAGCGCTCCGGGGCCGATTTCATGGGCCAAACGCTCATGAAGAATCTCGGTCGACGCGCGAGGGACACGGCCATCCGCAGCATCGATCATCGCGCGCAGATAGCTACCTGCGCCGAGCAAGATGGGTCCGCCGTCACGCGCCGCGATCTCGGCGCTGCTCGTGCGACCTGCGGAGTCACGCACCGTGCGAAAGCTCCCGATGGGATTCACAACGGGCCTGCCGCCGCGTTTTTCGATCACCTTGCTGGCGCACGCCAAGAACGCATCGGCGTTGATCGCGCCCGAAGCGACGAGTCCAAAATCTCCATCACTGCCTGCGGCCGGAATGCCCATGGCCACCTCGGTGACCTTGTCGAGCGGGTCGAGTCCGCACACGTCGCGAACGTTGCCGAGTCCCGGAATTTCACCGGATTCGGAGAAGATGGGAGCCAACGCATTCGAACGTCGCAGGGTGGTGATGTCAGCTGTCGCGACGAGTAACGCGCCATCGGGAAGAGCATCGACGGACGAAGTGAAGGGTGCTGATTTCGTTTTTGCCCAAACGAAATACCCAATCGCGCCAGCAAGCCCGACTCCGAGCACGGCGAGTGCGTTGCGCAGACTCGATCGCACGCCGCACCCGTACCAGATTCGAGGGGACGAAGCGCGGAGTTTGATTAGGTGGCGCGCTTCTCCGCACCACGACGCAACGCTCGTGCAGCCCGAAACTTTTCTTCCCGCTCGGGCGACCAGGTCGTTCCATGCAGCAAGTCGAACAGGGGCACAGTCACGTTGAAGTTCCACCGCTTCATCAGTCGCGGGTCGTGATGACGTCGGTGATGCTCACGCAGCTTCGCAATGACCCGCCATTGCGAAATCGGATGATCGGCTGGCAGGTGGTACGCCAAATGGAGCCACTCGTAGGACAAGAAAAACACCATCGACGTTGCGGTGACGAGCATCGCTACGTTTGTACTGACGTACTTCTCGATCACGATCGCCATCGGCAAAACCAGCGTCAAAAATACGAGAACGACCGCGTAGGGTGGCATCAGGACAAACCACCACTCGCGCTTGCTGCGCATCGCCATGTCGCGATCGGTGAAGATGACGTGATGGTAAAGCTCGTGGCGTTCGTACAAGATGCCCAACAAAGGCAGTCGTCGATGCAGGATGTCTTTGTGCGCCCGCCATTCGAAGCCGAACCCCAAAAGCAAAGTGACCGGGATCGTCAGCAATTCAGCAGGTCGGAGCACATTCGTTTGTAGTCGAACGATTGCCGTCATCAGTACGGCAAACCCAATCAACGCGGGGATGGCCAGATGCAGGGTCGGGCTGTAACGCGTCGGCATGTGCGCCACCATCTGCGCACGACGTTCCGGCCGTACCTCTTGCTCGTCGGAGCCGTCCATCATGGCGACGATACGTTCTGCAAATGCAGAACGCAAGCGTTATGCCGCAGAATATAGGGGTTTGCGACGTTGGTTCCGACGGGTGATTCGAACGTTCGGATGTTCGATCCGGTTGGTTCACATTTCGGGTTTGCGCTTGTCGCGTTCGAAGAGTCGGCCGATGGCTTCGCCGACTTTGGGCACGATGGGGTGAACGAGCACGACGCCGATGAGGAAGGCGACGAGGGCCAATTCGTTGGGTGTGGCGAAGGAGAACATCACGGTGTGGTGTTTTCCTACCATCTCGCGCGTGGTCGCGGGGGATTGTCGTATATTGTCGGGGATTGCTTCGGGCAGAACGCTCGAACTCGCAGGACGCACGCGTTGACACTCTGGCCACTCGAGTCGAAGGATTACGGCGTGTCCTCGCTGGATGACACGCCACACACGGTTCACCGTGACGTGATCCTCATGGCAGACGCATCGCCCGAAGGTCTGGCGATTGCGGCGGCTTTGCGTACGCAAGGGTTCGCGGTGGCTTCGTCGTCGATTGATCACCTCGAAGCGCGCGTGCTCGACGAATCACCACGTGTGCTCATCGTCGACATCGACGAGCCTGGTGCACGCGATGCGATCGAACGCATTCGTGAGCTGGCGGAAGGCACGCGCGCGGAGCTCGTTTGTCTGGGCAATCCGGCGCGTGCGGCTGAAGTTGGAGCCACGACGGCATCGGGGCGCGCATTTGCGAGGCCCGTCGACATACACGCGATCATCGCGCAAATCGGCGCGCTCGCCGATCCCGCGCCTCTCGATGAGGAGTTCATCGATGACGGCCTGCACGACGGCAACCCGCGGCGGACCGGAGAAAGCATGCCCCCGCTGGCCGATGATGGAACCGGGGCATTCTCCATGGTGTTCCAGTCGGTTTTTCCTGCCGGACCCGATGTGTCCGAAATGGGCTCGTCGATCTTTCCGCCCGAAGAAAACGAAGGACAATCGCCCAACGCCCTGCTCGCTGCACATCCGATGCAGTTGTCTCCCGAGCTCACGGAGCTGCTCGCAAACGCCGAACAGAAAGTCATGCTCGCCGATGCCTTCGTCTCGCTACCTCCGGCTCCGCAACTAGACGACGACGCGGATGTCTTGCTGGGTGACGAGTACTTGTCGCTACTCGATGCGCCCATCGATACAGACGACGATGCTCCCGGGACTGGCCCGGAGATGGCGCAAACGGGCAACGTCGAGCTACCCACCGGATCCATCGCGCTGCACACCTTGGCGACGACGCAAGCGAGTCCGAGCGCTGCGGTCGCTATCCCCGAGACGTTGCCTCCAATGACGAGTGCAAACGTGTCGAGTGTTGGTGGTTCGCCGCCTGTCGACACGACTCCGCCGATCCATCGCGCCATGTTTGGCCATGTCTCCGTGCGTGAGCCGATCAAAGTGCGGGAGGTCGTCTCCGACAAACTCCCCATTTCTTACGCGGATGAACCATCGATTCCCCGTCCTCCGCCCGTGGCCGCCGACACCCGTCCTACAACATCGGCCAACGCGATCACCGTCGTCGAACCGCTTCGTCCGAATCGCGCGGAAGAAGAAGTGCAACGTTCTGCGCGCCGAACTGAGCCGCCGGCCGTCATCGCCTCGGTCAAACGTCCCGTTGCTCCGATCGTCATCGAGACGGGACTCGACACGCAGCCGCCGACAGTTTTTCCTGGCCGCATGGCGTCGTCGGTGCCCAAGATCGAGGTCGCGCCACTCACGTCCCCGTCTTCGCCGACGACGCAACAATCGATCGCCGCACGAGCGGCTCCATCGACGCTGAACCCTCCGACGATCAATCCGCCGACGGGCGTTCCCCCGTCGCCCCAGGTGCCGTCGTCCCAACCTCCAACGATCGAGGCGTTGCAGGTAAATCCGCTCGCTACGCATCCCCTTCCGTCGCAGCCGACACCTCGAAATTCACCCACCCTCATTCCGCCGACGGCGAAGCCGCAATCTCCGCCACGTTACGACATCACACCGACGAGCAAGCCGCTTCCGCCACCTTTGGCCGTCATTTCGCAACCCATTTCTTCGCAGCCATCGCCTTCGAGCGCCGCGCCTTCTTCACCACGACCAACCAAACCTACGCCCTTGCTTCCGCCACCCAATGTACGTCGTGGTGCATCCGATCCAGCTCCTTCCGTGCGCCTTGCACCACCTGTGCCCCCGCCACCTTCGCCGGTCGTGATCGGTGGAGCGACGGGAAGCGATCTCGAAATCTCGTTGCAGAATGACAAACCAACGGTGCTCTCTTCGGGTGACGCACCGCGAGCTCTTGCACGAGCGATCGCCAGTCGCGTCACGGGTTCATTGGCGCTGCACACCCAAGGTGTCGTGCGGCGTGTCGTGCTCCAGGAAGGTGACGTCGTCACCGCAGGCTCAGGGGCTGCCGAAGAATCGCTCTTGTCGTTTCTCGCGGCACGTGGAGATCTCGAACGCGACATCGCGACCCGGCTGGCTACCAAACTTCCCCCAGGAGGACGTCACGCAGGCGCAGCTCTGATCGCCCACGGATATCTGAGTCAAGACGCGCTGTGGTCCGTTCTCCGGGCGCATTCGGAGTGGCTCATCGGTGGGTTTCTCCTGGTCGACTCCGGAACCCTCGAGCTCGAATCCGAAGCTCCCGGACGTCTTCGAGCCGAGCCAAGTGTCTTCGGTGGATCCATGGGCGCCGAAGTGTTTGTCGAATCGGTACGACGGGTCATCGCTCCCGACGTCGCCCTCAGTCGCCTGGGTGGAACCGCGGCGCGAATGGACGGCGGTTCGCGCTTTGCATTGCTCGCCGAGTGTGCCCTTCGTCCGGACGAACAAGCCGTCGTGACCAACGCGCAAGGTGCGACGATTGGTGAGCTGATGGAGCGTAGTGGGCCGGATGTTTCGACGCTCCTCTACGCGCTGGTTTGTCTCGAAGTACTTTCGGTGTTGGTGCCGAGTAAGCGGAGCGAGAAGTCGCGGGCGGCGGCTCCGGATCCGCTCGATGAGGAAGCGATTCGCATGCGGGTGCGCGCGCGTTTGGCGCTCGTGGAAGAAGGCGACTACTTCGCGGTGCTTGGTGTGCCGCGTGGGGCGACGAGTTACGAGATTCGCCGCGCGTTCATCGACTTGCGTCGTTCATTCGAGCCTTCGCGATTGCTCACGGCGGCGACGGCTGACTTGACCAGCGATGTGCGCACGGTTCTCGAAGTGCTGGACGAGGCCTACGAGATTTTGAAGGACGCGCATCGTCGTGAGCGATATCGCCGCGCAATCGAAGCTGGACCGGCGTAGCGCTTTTCTCCGAGGCGCCTGGCACTGCAATCATCGTTCGTGCTACATCCGCGCCGTCATGCGATGTCTCGTCACGGGTGCAGCTGGATTCGTTGGTTCCCACTTGTCGGAGCGCCTCGTTGCGCTGGGCCACGAGGTCATTGGAGTCGATCGATTCAGTGATTATTACCCTCGGCATTACAAGGACTCGAATTTGGCCGAGTTATTGGATCATTCCCGATTTCGTCTCCAGGAGCGGGATTTGGCGTCATGCGACATTGCGGCGCTCCTCGACGGATGTGAAATCGTTTTTCATCAAGCGGCGCAAGCTGGGGTTCGGGCGAGTTGGGGGAAAACGTTCGAATCGTATGTGCAGGACAATGTCCTCGCCACGCAACGTTTGCTCGAAGCTGCGCGTAATCATCGCTCGGTGCGCAAAGTCGTTTATGCATCTTCCTCGTCCGTTTATGGCGATACGCAGGATTTGCCAATGCGCGAAACGAGCGCGACCCATCCCCATTCTCCCTATGGGGTGACGAAACTCGCGGCCGAGCATTTGTGCGAGCTTTATCGGCGTAATTTTGGTTTGCCCACGGCATCACTGCGGTACTTCACGGTTTATGGTCCGCGGCAAAGGCCCGACATGGCATTTCATAAATTCATCGAAGCGACGCTCGATGGGCGGAGCATTCCCGTGTTCGGCGATGGCGAGCAAACCCGAGACTTCACGTTCATCGCCGATATCGTCGAGGCGAATGTGAATGCGGGTTTGAGCGACGCGGTGGGGGTTTTTAATGTGGGTGGTGGTTCGCGCGTTACGCTGAATGAAGTCTTGAACGTCATGGGTGACCTAGTGGGCACTGTGCGTATCGATCGTCGTCCGAATGAAGCGGGTGACGTGACGCATACGTGGGCGGATACGAGCGCAGCGCAACGGGCATTTGCGTATTCGCCGCGCGTGTCACTGCGTGAAGGTTTGGCTCACCAAGCCGCGTGGCATCGATCTTTGCGCTGAAAGTCGATTGCTGAAATACCCGTCACCACACCCGATAAGGCGGCTTGTATCCAGGTGTTTTGTTCTTGTGCACCTCGAAGAATTGCTGCACGAGCGACAAGGGGCGCGCCACGAGTTCTTCGTTTTCCGCTAATGAGTGCAATTCACCAGGATCGGTGCGCAAGTCGAAGAGTTCGATCGTGTTCAAATGATTGTCGACGATGATTTTCAGCCCGTCGGGAAGAATCAAAGCTTGCTTGAGGCGCGCTTCGGCCAGAATGGGGCGGGTGAGTTTCGGGTTTTCTCCACGCAAAAATGGAACCAGGCTTTGCCCCATGAAATGACCGGGCGTAGGAACTCCAAATACATCCAAAATCGTTGGTGCGAGGTCGATGAGCGAGATTGGTTCGTCGACCGTGGCTGCTTTTTGGTTCGGGCGCCACATGAGCAGCGGTACCCGCAGCAATTCTTCGTAAATCGTCGCGGAATGGAAGATCGTTCGATGCTCCCCAAACGCCTCTCCATGATCCGCCGACACGATGAGCAACGTCCGATTCCAGAACTCGTGCCCCACAATGAAACGTTTTAATCGATCGAGCTGCGCGTCTACGAGTTGTAGCTCGCTGAGATACCGATCGTACGACGAACCTTTTTTGAGTCCCAGGTCGTAAGGGGCGTGGGCTTCGAGGAAATGCAGGTACAAAAATAGTTTTTCGTTTTGCGCTTGTTCGATACGCGGCAGCGCTGCATTCACGAGTGTTTCGGCCGAGGCGTAGGGAAACCCTTTTTGCAAATTCGTCGATTCGGAAAAACCCCGCATGAGACCGAATTTGGGAGTGAGTCCAGGCGCAGCCGTAAACGTGACCGTTTTGATTTTGGCTTTTCCTAATAATTCTTGCAGGCGCACGCTCTTGTCGGGAAATGGTAGTCCCTTCGTTCCTGCCGGGATCCAATATTGCTGCGAGAAATGCGTGCTCATGAAGACACTGGCCAAACTGCTGATTGTTCCCGGAGCTGTCGACCGGGTATTGGCGAATGCCGTGCCGGAACGGCGAAGTTCGGCAAGTGCGGGCAATTGAGCGTCGTGTTTGCCCGACATGACGACGTCTGCGCGCAAGCAGTCGATCGTGATAAGAATGACGATGGGATTGTCCGGGATGACCGGCGGTGTCGACGGGGCAATGGGGGGATGTTTCGTCCGATCCTTGAACCATTCTTGCATTTCTGGGGGAATGGCCGCCTTGCGACCGGCCATGATCTTGGGCAAGACTTGATTCAAAAAATGCGGCAAAAGTGACGTGTCGCGACTTGCGAGCTCGGCGGCCGCCGTTGCCGGGGGACGATGACCGATTGCTACCGCGGCGGTCGCCGTCACAAACGAAAGAACCAGATTTCTCACGAAACGTGGTGGTTGGCGAGAAAAACGACGCGTAATGATCTCTGGAAACGTTGCTCCCGCGAGGGACGCGCCGAATAACGTGGTTCCAGCCAAAACAATGTATAAGTGAACGCTGTGATAGCCGTTTTGCAGCACGAGCCCATGCAACGTGAAGGCAACGGAGCCCAAGAGCACACCGAGCCAACGTAAATAGGGACGGGCAATGAAGCGTCCGAACAAAAATGCGATCGGTATCAAAGCGGCAACGGCAACGACGCACGAAATGAGAAAAGCCCGGGTTACCCAGTCGGGATAATCCTCGGTCAAACGCGCCGTCATATTCGATAAGTCCGGAGGTGTGGCCACTGCCGCAAGCACCAAATTTCCGACGAAAAGGCCAAGCATTGCCAACCATTGTCGGCCCTTGCCCCAACGTCGATAGGCGCCACACAATCCCGCGGCGACGAGCCCCAACGTAAACACTTGCCCAATATCGTAGAGATGAACCAGAAAGCGGGTCGTGTTCATCATTGACGACGGCGCGGACCGGTAAAAAGAGACTTGATTGGCGACATTCACGCCGAGCCACGCGATAAACACGCTCGTTGCACCCGAGAGGCCTCCTCTGTCCTGGGCCAACTGTTCACCCGCGTCGTTGCTCACGGTGCCAACCAAGCACGATATGACCCGTTCCGCAAGCATCGCTTTGCACGAAGAGGATTCCTCGATATCGAGGCGAACATCAGTGGCGCAACTGTCGGCCCATGTGGTAGAAGGGCGGTATGTCCCAGCGTCTGACGGATGTTTCTGTCGCCGAACTCAACGATCGTTTGGCCCGTGAACATTCAATCGATGATTATTACGCACGCTCGCCTTCAATCATTCGGTTCATCGAGCAAAAGCGGCTGGAAATCATCCAAGAAATGGTCGGAGAGGTCGACGGCCGGGAACTCGCTGAAATTGGTTCGGGTGGCGGTCACGTACTCCGCATGTTCCCCAAAGCGAAAATCACCGCGATCGACGTGTCGGATATCTTCCTGGATACGGCCAAGAAAAATCTCGTCGGATACGATGCCAAGTTCATCAAAGGCGAAGTGGACAAACTCGATCTGCCCGCAGCCAGTTTTGATCGCATCATTTGCACCGAAGTTCTGGAACACACGCTCGATCCCGAGGCAATTCTGCGAGCAATCTCACGCCTTTTGCGTCCAGCGGGCATTGCCGTCATCACGGTGCCCAATGATCCGCTCATTCTTCAACTCAAGGGCCTTGTTCGCCGCACGCCCGTTGGTTGGGTTTTACGCGACCGTCTCGACTGGGGAGGCGATATGTACCACTTGCATAAATGGAAACCGTCCGAGTTTCAGCGCATACTCGAACGGCATTTCCGCATCACCGAACGTAGTTCCGCCCCGCACGATCTTTTGCCGATTCGCGCTTGCTTCCGTTGCGCGCACAAATGAGGTGCAGAGTTTCGGTGTTTCTCAATGACGTGACGTGCGCGGATTTTCTCGATGCCGCGGATCCGTCAATGTCTCGTAGCGGAATTTCGCTAATTCCCAAACGATACGCACGACCGCTTTGACCGGAAATCCGGCCAGAAACGATTGCCCGGCGCGTCGTTGTTCGAATTTCGTATCGACCTCCGCTACGGTGAAGTTTCGCACGCCCGCCGCAGCTCCAATGAAGCTCTGGAAGTACCGATATTTGAATTTGTGGTCGAGTATTGCGCGAAAAACATCTTTGCGACACATGACGAAACCCGACTTGCTATCTCGTAGACGAGTTCCAAACGAGAGATTCAGCATGACATTGAGCGTGCTGCTGAAAACGAGACGCCGACTTTCGAGGCCCTCGGGATGCCGAACGGCTTGCACGATGTCCGTTCCTTCGCGCTTGTACGTTTCCCAAAGAAGCTGCACATCCTCGGGACGATTTTGCAAATCGGAGTCGATGAGGCAAATCACTTCGGCCTGGGCATTGTCGAGACCGCTGAGCCAACCGCCTTCAATGCCTCGATTCTTGATATGCCGCACGCCGCGCACTTCCGGATGGGCTTCCATAGACGCGGTAATGCGTTCCCATGTGCGATCCCGGCTCCCATCGTCAATGAGAATGAGCTCGCCACGAATTCCCATGGCCTTGAACGTGGCCAGCATTCGTCGTACGAGTGTTTCGACGTTGTGCTCCTCATTGAAGCACGGAGCAATCACCGATAATTCGACATCCGCCATGACACGCCCCAAACGATATTCGTGATTTTCCGACGGCGAGCGTCACGAGAATTCACGAATGAAGTCATTCGCCTCGAAATCAAACCGACTTTTGCGCCAACGTGCTAATGCCGCTTTCCTGCACGTCCACGTGTTGAATTTCGAGCCCGAGTTCCCCGCACCATTGCTTGACTTCTTCGAGCGTGTGTCGATGGGCGTGCAGCGGATGATACCAATCGAAATTCGTGATCACGTTGGCGTCCCAATCCATCGTATCGTTCCAATAACATTTGAACATGTTCCAGTAGATGAACCGCTGGATGTCCTGCTTGCCCGCCTTGATGCCCAAGATCGGAATGTCTTCCGGCACGTCGACCGTTACCTTCAAGTCCGACAAGGCTTTGCCGAGTTTCGTGATCGCCTCGGAGACCTTCATGCATTCGTCGGGCGACATGTGCACAGTTTGCGCCCGAATGTGGTCGTCGCAAAATTCGCGTACTGGACCCTTCTTCTTGTACACGTAAAACGCAATGTGTCCGCCCGGCGCCAAACGCGTGACCAAATGTCCGAGCGACACGCGCGTATTGGGCGTGTGATGAATGACCTGGTCGCAGCCGATGAAGTCGAAAAAGTTTTCCGGGAAAGGCAACCGCGTCAGATCCGCTTGAACCAAGTGCAGCGACGGCAAATGCCCAATGTCGCGATACGCATTGCGAATCCCGTAACTGATGTCGATTCCAAACACCTTCGCCGGCGAATTGCGCACGTACATTTCCGCGTCTCGACCATGCGCCGTGCCCGCATCGAGGATGTGTTTCTTGCCCGCGAGGAGCTTGGCCAGATTTTCTTCCGTGCCAAACCCATACCGATCGAGGTACCACTTGACATAATGCCCTTCGGTCGTCTTGCGGTAATGTTTGGCTTTTTCCCATTTCCAGGAAAAACTCTCGACGGTCTCTTTTTGTCCATCGTCGAACTTGTCTTCGCGCACCATCCCCGGAACGCCGCCGGTAATGGGGTATTCCGTTCCCGAAGCGGAACGGAGCAGACCAGAATCGATTTCATCATCGCCCGAGGCTTTTACCAATTCGAGAGGTTCGCCCGAGGCGGGATCCCGCAAATACGAAACGAGGCTGCGCTTCATGAGATTCCATTACCTGTGTTTGGGATGATGCGCTTGGGCCAATTGCTTCAAGCATTCGCCCAAGAGTACGTGGTTCCAATCTTTACGATCAAACGCGCTGCTGTTGAACAGCCATTGGTTCACTGGCGCCGGAAGACCATGCTTGATCGTGCGTTTCGTGATTCCAAGGTCCTCACCAACCAGCTCCTTCAAGGCTTGCCGCAAGATCCATTTGCCGTGCCCATCTCGATATTTGAGATTATCCGCGATCTTCGTGGAAAAATCGATAATCCGATAATCGAGGAATGGATTGCGCACTTCCAATGAATTACCCATGCTCAGCCGATCGGCCATCACGAGCAAAGGTTGCATGAACACCATCGCCTCGAGGCTACTGAGGTTTTGACCGAACGAACGATCTTCGCGCCAGCGCGGCGTGAAGTACTCGATGAGGTCCGGCACTCCCGACAAACCTTGGCGACTCGCCATCCGACAAAACCGCTCGACATCCGTGCCAAAATAGCGCTTGCACAACGTCCCATAAGGACCTTTGAAGTCGGACTCGAGCGTCTCTTGTTCCCGAAGAAGCAGTTCGTTGCGGTAGTACCCGTTGAAAAGTTCGTCCGAACCTTCGCCCGAGATGGCCACGACGAACCCATCGCGCCTGGCTTGTCGCGCCAAACAGAACAGCGGAAAAACGCTGAAACTACCTACCGGAAACTCGATGTGCCGCGCCAAGTCCGCAAATGTGTCGAGGAAGTCTTCGCGCGTGGGCGTGATGATTCGCGGCTCGAAACCAAGCTTCGAAGCGAACTCGAGTACCAGATCCTTTTCGTTGATCTTCTCCTTGAACTCTTCGAACTGCACCGTGTACGAGACGGGAAGCTTCAAAATGGCTTGGATGAGCGATGAGTCGATGCCCCCAGACAAGAAGATCGTCACCGGCACATCGGCGACCTTTCGAATCTTGCACGCGTCCTCGAACAACTCGAGGAACTGACGGATAGCCATCCGTTCGTCGGTGATCTCCGACGTCGCGGTCGGAAACGTCCACCAGAGCTTCTGTTCAAGCTGGTTTGTCGCCGGACGATACCGGACATACTCTCCAGGACGAACGCTCTTGATGTTGCGGAACGGTGTGTGTTCGTCGAAGTAGAACTCGAGCGATCGACAGATGGGAACTTCGCCGAAGTCGAGGTCGCGCATCGCTTTGAGTTCGGAAGCGAAGCCGAGGCCGCGAGGGCCGTGGGAGTAAAAGAGGGGTTTTTTGCCGACGCGATCGCGGGCGAGGAAGAGTTGATCGTCGTGCCAGATCGCGAAGGCGAACATGCCGTTGAAGCGTTGCAGACACGCGGGACCCCACGCGAGGTACGCGCAGAGCACGACTTCCGTGTCCGTCTCGGTCGTGAAGACGACGCCTTTTGCTTCGAGTTCCGAGCGGATTTGGCGCCAGTTGTAGATCTCGCCGTTGAAGGTGATCACGGCGCCATCGCGGCGGAACGGCGTGAGGATGTCGTCTTTGCAGACGACGGAGAGCCGAGTTTGTCCAATCAAAATCGGCGCGCCATCGGAGGCGTGCACCAGCACCTGACCGATTTGATTGGGTCCGCGGTGTTGAAGCAGCTTCGCCGCGTCCTCGCTGACGAGGTCAGGGGAGCCACCGAAGATGCCGCACATGATTCGCTCCAAAGATGTTCGCAAGAGGCTGCGAACGAGGGAAATTCAACAAGGGAACCAAGTCCAAAACGCAGTAGCGCGCTCGGCCCGGGTAGATAGCGCGAGACGTGCAGGGTCGTCAATGCCGTTGCGCAAGACCGCGATGGACGCGCGTCGGTTGCATGGTGGATGCGCTTTTCCTTGGACGATTGTGGATGGCGAAGAGTATAAGCACGCCAATTGGCCTACAATTGGGACTTGGGTTGGTCGCGACGTACTTGCCAGTTGTTTTTCCAAATGGAATGATGACGAGGTATTAGGATGAGAGACTCATGACGCTTTGGCGAACATTCCGTAACGACAGGCTTTTTGCGGTCTTGTTTGGAATCCTTCTGCTTTGTGCCTGGCTTCCGCTCACGCAAACACCAATTCTTCCATTCATCGATTTGCAAAACAACGTCGGCGGCGCCTCGATGATTTACGAAGCGGCAACCGGCGGTCCGATGGCCACCTATTACCAAGTGAATTGGAATCCCGTACCGTATTGGACCGGATACATGATCATGGCGATCATGGCGCAGCTCGTGAACACCCTGTTTGCAGCCAAATTCATTTGTGGTCTTTTGTCGCTGGTTTTGCCACTTTCCGTCGTCCGGCTCTTGATTGCTATAGGCCGTAGTCCTCGCCAAGGTTTGTGGGCATTTTTGTTGGTTTGGGATCGTAATCTTTACGCGGGTTGGGTGAGTTATCTCCTCGGTATGGCCGTTGCGCTGTACACGCTCGCTTTGCTCATCGAGATAAAGGATTGGCGCGGGGCATTACGCGTGACATTCATGAGTGCGTTAGTGGCCTTGACCCACATTCAGGCGCTCGCATTTCTTGCGGTTGCCGGAATCACGCTCGTCCTTACGCGACGCGTGTCGATCAAACGTGTGTTTCAAGGCGCGCTCGCGTTATCGGGGGGGCTTGTGGGTACGTGGCCGTGGCTGAGCCGCATATTCGCCAAAGTCCCCGCGAATACCGTGGAGCAAGCATTTCGATTCAATTGGCACACTCCGCACGAAAAAATGGCCGGATTTTATAGCTTCACATTTGGGAGTTTCGGCGGGCAGTTCGATTCGAACCTTCCGGTGCTCGTTTTTTGCACCCTTTTTATCGGGCCCATTTTATTGATGAGTCTCCCGCGCAAAATGCCTGATTCTCCGCTATGGCCACCGATGCTCGTCACCTTGTCGTGCTTCGTCCTGTATCTGATACTTCCTTTCCAATTTACCGGACCGATTGAACATAAACACACCTATGTCCGATATGGGACGTTCATTCTTTTGGGAATGCTGCTGATTCCTCGACCCCGTTTGCAAGGGACGAGCGCTTGGGTGCTTGCGCCCGGCATCATCATGGCAATTCTCCTCGACCTGCACGTGGCTCGCCAATTGCGGGATGTGTCAAAACGCACCACCCCGTATCTCGAAATTATTGCAAATATCACTCCACACTCCCGAATTTTGCCCGTCGTGCTGGAAATAGGCGATCCGGCATGTTATATGGCGCCGTATAATCAGTTTCATTCGTATGCGACCGGGATGACCCGGAGTTACGATCCGTTGTATTTCAACAATTCATCCACCCCCATTATCTACAAATCGGCAGCCAGGTTGCCGTATCCGGGCCAGAAAAGTTTGGACTACGAGCACCACATTCGTTATTACGACTATGTCTTGGTACAGGGCCTGGCCAAAGATCCCTTTCGCAATCAATTGAGCTCGGCTCCCGTCCGGCTTGTCAAAGAAGCCGGTATGTGGCGCCTTTATGCGGTCAACAAACCATGAGTTCGTCGAGGGAGACCGTGTCAAGACTTCAAAATGCAGTAAATCGGGTCAAGCTTGCACTTAAGCGGCAAGTCAGCGGCGAGGCATTCTCCGTTCTCTTTCACGTGGTTTTGTTGTTCGTGTTCGTCACGATCCTCCGCCCTCTATTTTCCGCAAGCATTGCCGCCCAAGAATACGAAGGCGTGTCGATCGTGGTCAGTGTGCTCCAGGCTGACGTGAATTCGTTGATTCGCGGGGCCACGCGGAACCAACCGGTCGTTCCCGAAGTGCTATTTCTGTTCATTCCAACGCTTTATTTTTTATTCGCCAAACGACGCTTGCGCTGGACCGATTGGCAACACGGCACGGCATTTCGCGCGCTGGTCATGGCCATTCTCGCGGTGGTCGTTTGGTCGGGAGCGACATTCGAATACAACAATTACTTGCATCGCGGCCACGCATTGGATCGTTTGCTTTTGCTCGGTCTTTTCGGGCTTTCGTGGCGTTATCCCTTGGCCGTTCCTTTTGCGGTGCGTCTGGGCATCATCCTGGTGCGCGAGGGATACGTGCCCATCAATTTGGACGATTTTGAATTTCGCACCGTCACCGAACTTCTGACATTGTTCTCGATTTTTATTTGGCTCTCGGCGAAACGCTCGTTTCAGCCGTGGCATGCCCTCATCGTCGGCGTCGGCTCATGGGCCTGTTATTACTACATTGCGGGCGTCGCCAAATGGACTTATGGCCCGAAATACAGCTGGCTGCTCGAAAATCGCCTCACGAATCTCGCCTTGAGCACGCACATGCGCGGATGGCTCGCGTCGGTCAGTGACGAACACGTCAATGCCGTCATTCGTCTGATCCGCCCCTACGACGTCCTGATGTCGATTTACACCTTGCTCGTCGAATTCGGAGCGCTCGTTGCGTTTTTCCTGCACCGCAAAATTGCCCGGGTCTGGTTTGGACTTTGCTTCTTGCTCCACGCCGGCATTTTCATGATGAGCGGCGTGTTTTTCTGGAAATGGATGCTCGTCAATGTGGCCTTCATTTGGTGGTTTGGTCGGCGCGATGCCCGCCCTATTCTCGACAAATTCTTTGCGTACAAGCTCCCGCTCGTCCTCGCTGCCGCCGCGGTGTTCTTTTCCGCAAATCGCATCTGGTATTGGCCACAAACCCACGTCGTCTGGTATGATACCCCGCTACTCGACCAATACGATATCATCGTCGTGGGCAAAAGCGGCGAACGATACGTCGTTGATCCCAATTATTTCGCGCCCCAAGATTTGCATATGTCGCAAGGGGCATTTTGTTATGCCACGGATAATGAACGAGCTGTCACGCATATCTACGGTACGACCGGTAGTTACGAGGTCATGAAACAGCTCAATCAATTCAACGACCCAAAACAGGCGCTTGCCTTGCATAACCGCGGCGGCGTATGTAGCAATCCGGCCCAGCGCCTCGTATTCGATAATTATATGAAGCGCTTTTTTGGCAATATCAATCGTTATGGCCGCCCGTGGGATTGGTTGTCACGATTGGGCTGCCCGCACCATTTGTGGATCGATGTACGTGGCCCCAAGGAATTCAAAGCGCAAGAAAAGGTTACTCGGCTCGAATTGTGGCGCACACTGAGGTACGCACACAAAGGCAAGTACCACGAGCTCGAAAAAAAGCTCGCGCACACGATAGAACTACCTGATGCCAATTGACGATTTCGCCGGATGCGAAATCAGAAGAATCAATGCGTCGTCGGACCTAGCGACGACGCGCAATCACGAAGATGGACGTGCCGAGAGGCAATGTTGATTGGTCAAGCCAACGTCGTTCACCAGACAACACGCCGAGCATCAAGCGATTGAGGACATCAATGTTCTTCGACTCGGTCAAGTCTCCAATACCGTGAGCTTTTTGGCCGCCCGTAATCGCGTTTTTCAACAGCCGCGCGCTCTTCATCCCAAGTGCGGCAAAAAATAGAGGTCCGAAGAAGTAGGTCGACTGAACGATGTCAAATCCGCTCCGCCGCAAAACGTTCGTGAGGCTCTCGAGCGTATAACGTCGCTTGTGTTTTTCAACGTCATCCCAGGGGGACCACAAGAATTGAAAAGCGGGCACGGTGAGGACGACAAACCCATCCTTGGCCGGCGCGAGCCCCGCGTGCAGACCCTCGAGCGTGCCTTGATCATCCGGAATGTGTTCGAGCACGTCAAAAAGCATTATGCCCGACCAGATTTTCAACGGCAGGCCGCGGCTGATATCCATACGCAAAAATCGGCGTTCATTGGCCCGTTCACCCAGTACGTCCCGAGCTCGACGGGCAGCGAGTTCCAAGGCCGCCCCGTGGACGTCGGCATAGTCGACGCAATAGCCGTGATCGTTCAAGTGGGTCGCTACTGTTCCGATCCCACAACCGATCTCGATGAGACGTGTGCCTGAATGCGGTTCGACAAACTTGCGCAGTTGGTTGAGGATGATGCTGCGTCGATGCACGTGCCAGTAATGGCTCTGCTCGATTTGCGCCCGTAGCTCATATTCTTCGGCATCGAAATACTCGAGCCCGGCATCGTCAGAGCCACCAAACAAGTCCTCATAACTAGACACGCAAGATCTCCTCTATTTGCACGAGCGCAAGTACAAGCACAAATTGCCGATGTGCCGCCCGTATGTGAAGCGGATTTGGGCCCGATGTCAAGGGGCTTGTTCAATGACTCGAATGACCCCGAGGGCAATTCATTCAACAAATGTGGTCATTGACTGCGGACCCAGAGGACTTCGCCATCGCCTCTGGTTGCAACCTGCGTAAATCCCACCGTTGCCTCTGGGGGCGCAGCGGGTTTGCAGTTGTTGTCCGTCACGACATAACCCGCCTGAGCGATAAATGCAGCAAATTCTTGAGGTTGCGTCGGCATGGGCTTCATGGCCACGACGAGCGGAGGTTTCTTGACGACTTGTCGCTCTCGGACCGACAAATTCGATAATTGATGGAGACCCCGCGCATATTGTTTTCCACACCCGAGATACGCCACGACGTCACTTACTTTTCGGGTCGGAGGGGTAGGGGGCAAACTGAAAAGGCTCCAATCGCTGAAGTCCTTGATGTGCTTGGTTTCACGTTTGACGAACGAAAAAAATCGCAGCTCAGCGCCGAGACTATCGACACTATTGCTTTTGAGCCGCGTAGCCACGTGCGTCACCCCGAGCTTTCGCATATGCGCGTAAACGTCTGCGTCGTCTTTCAAGAATTCATAACGATACGCATAGGTCAGACCCGGGCGATCGGAAACGACAGGTCGCCACAAGCCAAATCGCAATTCGTGCTCGTGCACGAGCACCCGGGCATCCTGGGGCAACGCCGCATCCCGCCCCATTTCGAACAAGCGATCGCCGAAAGCAAACCGCTCGGCGTACTTGGCCTTCATGCCGGACGACAAGAGTTCGGCGGTAATGGGACCAGCACTGGAACCGGTCATTGCGTGTGCCGGAATGAAATACGCATCCCCGCCCCAAATGACTTGCACTCCAACGAGCACTGCAGTGAGAGGTTTGGCGGTCCAATGGGCACGCCACAAACAGAACAATGTTGCCGATACGATGCAGGCCATCCATGGAAGCAATAATTGCAGATAACGATCCTGATGCAGCGTCCAATACCAGACGGCAACGCCAAGATGCGTCGCAATGACGAGCCCCCAGATTCGCCCCGTTTTGCGCAGAAAAGGCAAAACGACGACGCTCAGCGTACACAACGCCCCGAAAATGGGCACTTGTCCGTGAAATTTGGCCCAATCATGCGGTTTGAAGGCGAATACCACCACTCCTTGCAGCGTTTCGAGGAGTTTTTGAGACAATGTGCCTTGCGGTCGCCAATTCTGGTGTTGCGTGTCGTTCCATCCCTGAAAAAGCGCCGAGGTATCGGGTACCCATTTCGAGGACAACATGTACGGGCTCATATATGGGAAAAATGGGTCGCCATACCAGGCCCAATTTTTCAACCAATGGGGCGTCGTCAGGAGTAATCCGACAATGAAACTCGTGAATGCAGTTGCAAAAATGGTTCCGACCACTCGTCGAAACATTGCCCGATGACGAATGGCGACGCGACCGAATTGCCAAACCATGGCGCAGCACAAGGCCAGCCCGGGGTAGGCAATGAGGTACATCGATTGGTATTTCGTGAGAACCGCGCCTGCTGAAAACGCTCCCAGCAATGCGGAATTACGGGCGGCGAACGCGCCTTCGGTGCGGACGACATCCAAAGAACGCAGCGTGCGTAGGAGCATCAAATAAATTGGAATTGCCCAGAACGCCGCAACATGGTCCGCCGCGACGGACAACGCCGAGTCGTACACAAAAATGCCCGGAAAAAGAAAAAATGTCGCCCAAGACAAACCAGCGGGAGCTCGCGGAACCAACTGCCGCACGAGCGCTGGAACACCAGCGAGCGTAAAAAGGAACAGAATGAACTCGACATGAGCCGCACACGTGACGCGCTCGAACATGGTCATCCCGGGCAAAAGGAACGCCCAGCAATAAAGCACGCTCGCGAGATGAGGAATTGCCGCCGGAAGCCAACCTTCGAGGGCCGGTTTGATTCCGCCCTCCAAAGCATATTGTTGCGAAATGCCGAGGTGATAAAAATACGAATCGTAGGCAATGTTGCGCGCGGACAAAATTGCGAAATAAATCAATCCCACGCCAGCTGCGCCAAACGCTGCAACGAGCCAAAAAAGTGGCGAAGGGCGCCATGTCGTTCGTTTTCGCGCACCTTGAAGATGCCGACTCGCCCGTCGCCAATGACGCACCAGTCCCGGGAGTCCCGGGAGCGTCAACAACACGGGCATCGCAATGGCAAAAACTCGGTTGTAAATCCCAAATAAACCACAAGCGAACATTACCAGGAAAAACACGAGCGTCCCGGTGGCCAACGAAATCGTCGTTCGTTCGACGAGCGGCAATCGCTTGCCGCCAAGCGCCCGCAGGACCAAATGCCCCGAGCTCACAATGGCCGAGACAAACAGCGAGCAATATCCCCATTGCTTCAAATACGACCAAAATAACCAGTGCTTGATGGGGTAATGCTGATTCACCTGCCACAGAAAAACGAAAATCGACGCCCCCAGGGCCAGCAAAATTCCCGCCTGACGGGCCACAGCCCCGGCTCGAGCAAGCACCTTCGACGTCGCTCGATTCTCAACCTTTTCGTTCCCCAACAAACCTACCGGTGCATCCGCTCCGAGAGGCGCCATCGGGATCGTTGCGCTCGTATGGGGCGCCTCCACAGGGGCCAATGCTGGTGCAGGCGCGACAAACCCTTCCGCATTTTGGATCGCAGGGTCGGGCGTATCTCGAGGGGCCGAATCGAAGAGCGTGGGTGCCAGTGGTGCCGGACGCGGGGGCAACGAATCCTGCGGCGATGCATCGCCAGGGAGATCGTCGGTCGACGGGTCGCGAGATTGATCGATCGGAGCAGGATTGTGCTTGTTTTCAGCCGACTCTGACATCACGTCCGCCTAAAAAGAGCGCGCATATTACCGCGTTGACCAACCTTGGCAAGCCTCGCGACGGCCTTGATCCACGGCAATATCGACTCGACTTTGAGGCTTGAAACAACGTGCTTCGACAAATCCGTCAGCGCTTGGACGAAGGATCCGTGGTCGAGCGTTTTCACTGATCACAAGAAACGGTAGCGTGCGTCTCGGAGAAGAATCGATGCGGCATCATTGGGGCATTCCGCTCGTCTTGGCTACGCTCGTCGCGGGCTGTAAGAGCGGCGAAAGACAAGCGGACACGAAAGCGAAGGAGACATCGGCGGGACAAACCGTTGCTCCTCAAACGAGTTCCGAAGCAACATCTGCGAAAGACAAACCCAAGCCCGTGTCGCTCATGGGCAGCACGATTGGGCGTACTCCAAGCAACGACGCGCTCTACATCGCCGATGAAGATCGCGGTCTCGTGCAACGAGTTGCTCTGCCGCTCGATGTAGCCATCCCGCCGCAGAAGATCACGATGCCCGGGCAACCTGCTCAAGTCGTCGTGCTTGGAGACAAGGTTCTCGTCACCGTGCGCAGTCTTGGCGCAGTGATCCCAACTGCTGACAAATCCGAAACGAGCGACTCGCCAGAAGCTGCAGCGAGTGCGTCGGCGAGTGCAGCGACCAAGCCTAAGCCTGCACCAAAAGCTACGGCGCCGAAAGGTCCCATCCTTGCGAAGCTCGTTCCGTCATCGCTCGGTCCGGGCCTGTTGATCGTGATGCGTCCCGATCCTGCAAACGGTCTCGTCGAGGTTTCACGAACCGAACTTCCGCAAGACGCGTGGGGCGTGACGGTTACGCCGGATGAATCGTTGGCGGTCGTAACATCGGCGTGGACGCACAAGGTTTCGATCGTCGACATCGCCTCGGGCAAACTCAAAGCAACGGTCGATGTGCCGCGCGAACCGCGAGGCATCGTCATGCATCCGAATGGGAAATCGGCGTACATCACGCATCTCGTCGGCCCCGATCTGACTCGGGTCGATGGGCTCGACACCGATGCTCCGACAGCTCACCCGGTCAAACTTCCGCCCTCACCTTCGCGCACGCCGTTTCTCACGAAAGCAAATGCGTCGCTCGCCTATTCCGGCACGCTTTCGCCCGACGGCAAGCTGCTCTTCGTTGCGCGACATGCCCTCGGCACGACGGGACCGCAGGTTTGGATGGGTACGTCAGCCATCGACATTCTCATGACCGACGACGACACGCCGCTTTCTCCACCACGTACGGACAAACCCAGCGTCGAAGAGAAAAACGTCGAGGCTCAGTTCTCGCTCAGCGACGAAAGCACCGGCGCAGGTGGGCCGCGGGTGGTGCCAAATCAGTTCGTGCAGCCGCGCGCCATCGTCTATCGCAAGAAAACCAACTCGCTGCTCATCGTCTCCGAAGGCACCGACAAGGTCCTCGAAATGTTTGCCCGGACAATCGAGCCCGCAATGTTCTACCGCAACGCTTACAACATGACCCTCGAAGCTGATCCAAAATATGGAGTGTCGAATGGTTGTTCGGCGCCGAGTGGTATTTCGCTTTCGACCGACGAAGACACAGCGTGGGTATTTTGCCGAGCTTCTGCGACGATTGTCGTGCTGAGCCTCGAAACGGAGGGTCCGCGTCCCTGGCTGAAGATTGGTGAGGATCCGTTATCGGCCGAAGCCGCCGCGGGACGACGTTTGTATTACAATGGCAATGACGGCCTCACGAGCGGAGGAATGGGTTGTGCTGGGTGTCATCCCGAGGGGCGGGACGATGGACACGTGTGGCACGAAACCATTGAATGGGAGCAGGAACGACGATTTTTCGCAGGTGCCGCGAACGTCCCCGATTCTGCGGGAGATCCGCAACGCAATGGATTTCCCCGCCAAACTCCCATGCTCGCGGGACGCGTTGCCCATGAAGGTCCTTATGGTTGGCATGCGGAGAGCCCGCATTTGACGCATCGTTTGAAGGGTGGTTTTCATTTGCATCGCTGGGGATCCTTCCCTTGGGGACGCAATGCGAGCGAATTGCACGATCGGGCCATGGCCATTCGAGCATTCTTGCGTCAAGGTTTGGTTCCTCCGCCCCGTCCGGCGCGCGAGCTGACGGACGAAGAAAAGCAGGGCAAAGACATTTTCATGCGCGTGGATACGAAATGCGCCGGCTGTCACGTTCCCGAAATGGACTACAGCGATCGCGCCAAGTATCCCGTTTACGCCAAACTCCCGATACTCAAGACGTTCGATGATGAAGAAGAAAAAGACTTTAAAACTCCGTCGCTCAGGTTCGTTGGGGGAACAGCTCCTTATGCGCATGACGGCCGATTCTCGACGCTCGAAGAGCTCATCGATTTGAACGAAGACCGCATGGGAAATACGAAACAATTGACGAAACCCGAACGGGCCGCACTCGTGGCTTTCCTGAGGACGTTATGAATACCAGCCGCGTTCGTCTTGGTTTAACAGCGCTCTTGCTGACGCCCGTTCTGCTCTTCGTTTACGTGGCCCAAGCGCAAGACGCCGCAGTTCCTGCGCCTAGTGATTCCGCGACAAACCTATCCGACGCGGGACCAGGCGAGGGGGGAGACGATGCCGATGCCGGTCCGCCGCCCCTTCCAGCCTTTGACTCGACGCCGTTTCCTGAAGAAAAATCACCGCGGCCCAAAAAAGAGGAGTGGAAAGGCGCGACCGATGTGCATTTGTCCGAAGGCTCGTTGGTCGGGTCGTGCAAAGTGCAACGAGTTCGAGAATGGGTGCGGATTTCCTGTAGCGCGACGACCGCGAAAATGACCCTCATGGGCGGCAATTCCGAGGACGTGTCTATGCTGCTCGGACCCGTACCACAGGATTGGGGGTCCTTCCCGGAAGGGGGTGAAATGATCTTTGCCGTACGTCGAGGCGATCGCCGTATCTTTGAATGGCAAGGCGTCGAATTTGGCTACCGAGGTGCCAATTCGGTCAACAACTTCCTGGTGATTTCGGAAATGTGGCTGCCCTGGGAAGACAAACCAGTGATCTTGGCCCGGTAAAACTCTTTACGGCCGACCGTCAACCGACGCGAATCTTCTTCTTGAGCGCCGCAAGCTCGTCGTCGATTTCGGGAGTGCCGGACTTCTTGCCGTCCCCCGACAAACTACCGCCACCTTCCAGCCGCGCAAATTTCGCTTCCAAGTCCGAGTCCGACATTCCATGCGGGCGCAGCACATCGTCGAGCTCGCGGGCCGCTGCAGCTTCCGCCACATGCCCCTCGATCTTGTCCTCCATCCGGCGAAATTCCGCAAATGCACCGCCCGTGCTTTTCCCGCCCAACCCTTCAGCACCACCACCTGCTTTGGCCTGCTTGATTTGCGACGCAATCGTCGCCTTCCGCGATTCGAGCTCCTGCTGCTTCGCTTCCATCCGATCGAGCTCGCGTTTCATATTCAAAACCGCCGCGCGCTGCTCCGCTCGCAACGCCTCCGCGCGATCACGATCAACGACGATCTTCTTCTTTTGCACGAGCGCGTCACGAGCAAGCGCTTCATCCTCGGCCTTCAACGCCAGTTCCGCGCGCCGTTCCCATTTCTGCACGTCGGCATCGAGGTCATCGACCTTCTTGCGCAACACTTTCTCCGCCGCGACCGCTTCTACCAGCTCCTTTTTCGCGGCTCGAATCTGCTCCTTCATTTCCTCGACGATCAGATCCACGGACTTTTTTGGATCTTCCGCCTTGTCCAACAACGCGTTGACGTTGCTCGAGATGACTTTGCCCATCCGATCGAAGATGCCCATGCCCGCAAAATGCCCCGGCTTGGTCGCGGAGTAAAGGGCCAGCGCACATCATCGATGCTCGAAAGCGCGTTTTGCATCGGCCAGGCCGGGGAACACGCCTTCGAGAAAACGAACGCACAAAAAACAGAGAGCCTGCTCTACGGTGGGGGGGGCTGACCGGAGCAAGCTCTCAGGAATATCCCTAAGCAAGCATCAGGCCAACCCTAATCAGATGAAAAATCAACCACTTACAGGCGGATGCCTTCCGCGAGATCGCAAATGTGAAATTGCACCTCGCAACTCTGCACAGTCAAACGTCGCGCGCCACCCAGGATGACAACCCAAACTTCAAGCGTTCGCTCTTGCAACGCGCACCAACGCGCGCGATCACGAGCCATCATGTTTTTTCAACGTCAATCACGCGGCACTATTTTTCTTGCCGCATGGGTCTCGTTGCTTGCGGGTTGCGAAAAAACACCGCTGCCGCCACCAACCGCAACGTCCGCTGCTCCTTCCGCTGCACCATCTGCCCCGGTTGCGTTCGTTCTCGACCCCCAATTGCTTGCCGATCGTCCGGACGAATATACGGCGCCACGACGTGTGCTCGCGCGGATCCAGAGCAACTTGGAGCGTGTGGCTGCGCGAAAAGAGCCGGTGGGTGTGCCGAAAGAGGTGAAGGCCGATGGCCTCGAAGCGTTTGTCCTGGCGTACCATGCGGTGCTCGACGGTAACGCGGGAGCGGCAGATGCGTTGGAGAAAATCGGTGCATTCGCGATTGGGCGACTGGAGACAAAAATCCAATCGGCCAAAAAAGAGCGGGGGACGGACAGCAGCAGCGTGCCAGTTGGGCATGAAATCGAGAACTACGTCAAACTCGTCTCGGAATCGGCAAAAGCGCCAATCAAAGATCCCGAAGACCTCGTGACTCGCCTCGTTGCGACCATGCGCCTCGTCGATGCGGCGTTGCTCATGGAAAGTGGTCATTACGTGTACGATGATTCGTATGATCTCTTCGAGCGGGAGGATCATACTTTATTGCGTCCGATTGACCATTTTCGCGATGGTGCGTGGATTCGATTGCCCTGTTCGATGATCTCGTCACATCGCAAGGCCTTGGAAGCTGCGGACAAACGCCTTGGCAAAGCATCGGGACCGCTGCTTTCGTGTCCGGTCCCGGAAAAACGCCAACATGATTATGAATTCATGGAACGGGGGGCGAAATCTCCGGCGGAATGGGCATCGGCATTCGTCCGCGAGCCATTAAAAACCCAAAAGAATGCCCCATCTCCTAACGCTTTGACAACTTCGGCAACGCCCTCTCCGCCCTGGAATTGGGATCAAGCCATTGAATACATGAACGAGGATCCGGACGCGGCCGAAAAAGCGCTCACTGCCGCAGCCGCGAAAAATATCGTAGGAAAACTCGATTATGCCCTCTTTCTGCAAGCGTTTCGACCATCATCCAAAACGCGCGATGAAAAAATCAAAAAGCTCGTCGCCGAAGTCGACAAGGCGAGTGCGGCGGCGCTCAAGAAATCAGGCGACGAGTTTTTAACCCGAGATGGATCGATTGATCGACGTGATTACGACGGCACCGAGGAAAGTTTGATTGGTTCGATTCGCCTTGCTTCGTCGAGTGGTTCGGCGAATACGACGTCGGCATTTTATGCGATTCCGTGCGCAATTTTGATGGCTCGTCCCAAATTGTTGGAGGCCACCGAGCCATTGTTTGGAGGCAATCGCGACAATTTTCTCCCGCGGGCTGGATGCAGCTGGGGGCGCGGGGGCGTAAAAGGTTTTCCCAACCAGGAATTAACAGTCTGGCGCAATGCAACGGAAGAAGCCGATGGCTACTTTCTCGAAAATTTCAGCGGGACGATGCGGTTTGGCTTAGCCAGTAACATGAATCTGGAAGAAGAGACGCTTCGGACAAACCCGCAAAAATTGTTGCAAGAAGAAGCGCCGAAAATGCAGTGGCCGTATGAGACGTGGTCCTACATGACCCCGGAAGGCCGGACGATTTACAAGAAGCTGTTGGGCCTTGCCGAACCCCTCCAGAGCAAGCTTTTTGCGCATTACAAAGCGCGCCGCATCGCCGAAAAAGACGCCGAACGAATTGCGCACGCGGCTCTTTTTCAAGCCGTGTGGGGGGCGGATTGTGGCAAAGCAGCTCCGGGACGAACATTACGCAAGCTGGTGGTCGATGGCGCGCCAGAATCCGAGATTCGAGCATTTGTCGCGGCAAAAGAATACGAAGACGAAAAAAGGCTCGAACCATTTCGGGCCTGCGCGAAATTGACCGGAACCGATCCTTTGATTCACCTGGCCGTGCTCGCTCCCCATCTTTTGCCGGTGTTATGGGAATTGTTTCCCAAGCCAATGGAACGCGCAAAAGACCTCGATGTGGAGGTCGATCCTAATATGCCCAATCTATTTGGAAAAACTCCGCTCATGGTGGCAGCGCAGCAAAATCAGCTCCAAGCGGCCAAGCTGCTCCTCGATCACGGTGCAGCCATCGACAGAACCACATTCAAGAAAGTGCCGCCATCGGAAGAGCCGGAGCTCGCGCACGATGCGCGTACGGCGCTCATGTATGCCGCGGCGCGCGGGTCATTCGATATGATTCGTTTGTTGCTCGATCGCGGAGCTGACAAATATGCTGCCGATACGAAAGGTCGACGGCCTGTGCATTATTTGCTGGGACTCGGCCCGGTGGCTGCGAATCCGAAATTATCGGCCGCGGAAGTCAGCGAAGCCGTCAAGTTGCTTTATTGAGCCAAAAGGCATCGAAAATTCGAGGCACAAAAAACAGAGAGCTCGCTCTACGGTGGGGGGGGCTGACCGGAGCAAGCTCTCGACATTCGAATAAAGCAAGCTGCGGGCCAGCGACGTAAATACGCAATTTCGCGTAGTTACAGCGGCAACGGCGCGTCTAGGATCGCAAAATTGCACGATGACATCTGCAAATATGCATCGTCGAGAGAGCGGCTGACGCACCGATGACTTGACGCAGCAGCGACTTTACGCCCAGAATCAATCCAATGTCGACTCGAATTGCCGAACACTCCGCCCCGCCCTCTCCCGAATCCTCTTCGCCATCCCGCCCTCCAACGCGATGGCGTCGCCCCGAATTGTGGATGGAGCCTTATTACTTGGTCCGCTCAATCGCCAATTATGCGGAGATGGACCTCGAAATTTTTCGACGTTATGGCGAGGTGGTGCACCTGCGAGTTCCGACGAATATCGTCTTTTTTTTCCGGCCGAGCCATATCAAGCACATTTTTAGAACGAATGTGTTGAACTACCCGAAGAGTTCGCAATACGACATGCTTCGGCCCATTTTGGGTGATGGGGTTTTCGTGAGCGAAGGGGACGTATGGACGCGTCAAAGGCGTCTTCTTGCGCCGGAATTTCGGGAGAGCACGGTGGGACGGTTTGTCCCGCCTATGGTCGAATGTGCCGAGCGCTTGTTTGCCGAATGGGACGAAAAACGCAAAAGTGGTCCCATTGACGTGACTGCCGACATGATGCGGTTGACCTTGTGGATCATTGGGCGGGCTTTGTTCAAAAGCGAATTTTTGCACGAGGCGGAGACGATTGGTCACGCGCTCGAGGTTTGTCTGGCTCATGCGACGCGGCGGATGTTGTCCATGGGTCTTTATGCGGAATGGCTTCCCACACGCGGAAATCGGGAAGCTCGGGAAGCGGAAAAAGCCTTGAATGACTCCATTGGAGGAATGATTCGGCGCGGGCGCGAAGGCGATTTGGGAACGCAGGATGTATTGTCGCGGATGATTCTGGCCAAAGATCCCGAAACCGGGACCGGAATGAGCGACAAGCAATTGCTCGACGAAACGAAATCATTGGTTCTCGCAGGACACGAAACCACGAGTTTGGCCTTGTCGTGGACATTTTACTTGTTGTCGACTCATCCGGATGTCGAACAACGCCTCGTTGATGAGGCCATTCGAGTCTTGGGCGATCGTCCACCGACGGCGGACGACATCCCGAAACTCGTTTATGCGCGGCAGGTTTTTCTGGAAGCAATGCGCCTTTATCCACCAGTGCCCGGAGTGTCTCGAAATACCCTCGCCGATGACGATATTGAAGGCATTCGCGTTCCAGCTGGGCAAATGGTCGTCGTTGCGCCGTACGTGACGCATCGACATCCCGAATATTGGACCGATCCCGAGAGGTTCGATCCGGATCGTTTTTCGGAATCTCGCGCGGCAAATATCGAACCGTATAGCTACATGCCGTTTTTGCTGGGGCGCCGCCAATGTTTGGGCGAACATTTTGCAATGCTCGAAGGCCCGCTTCTCTTGGCGATGATCCTGCGTCGTTATGCAATGAGCCGTGTTTCGTCCGAACCCATTGGAACGCGTCCCATTGCCACGCTGCGTTTGGCACGGCCACTCATCATGCACATGCACGACCGGCGGGCGACAAGTGGCTGACAATAAAACAAAAAAAGAGAGAGCCTGCTCTACGGTGGGGGGGGCTGACCGGAGCAAGCTCTCTGTCTAATACGTGAAGCAAGCGCCGGGCCAATCACGATGTATTGAGATTTCGCGCCGTTGCATGATTGCGCCTTCCGGAGGGACTCCAGATCTGCACGATCGGAACGCAATGGTGCACGACGAAATCGTTGGCGTGGGTTTGGGGAGCCTGCATCCGCGTTATTCGTCTTTGGCGCCGTGGAGCAAAGCTTGTGTTCTGATGGCCGAACCCAAGGCCTCGAGTAGTCCGCCGCGAGTCATGAGCTCTTTGCCGAGTTTCAGCCGATCATTGGGGGTCCTGATTTCTTTGAGGCCTAAGATCGGCAGCGTCTGCGCGAGTAGCGTGCGCGCGCGTTCGGCGCCGAGCATGTGTCGCAATTTCATTACCGCCGGATCTTCTGCCATGGCAATCACCTGAGCTCTCCTGCTTTGTTGGTGATTCGAGTTGCTGCTTCGGGGGAGATCATGTTCACGGTTTCCACGAATGATTTGTTCGTCATTCCAGAAATCAAGAACGTATTGCGATAAGCGCTGTGTTGCGACTTCACGATGGCTTCGGAATCTGCCTCCGAAAATGTCGTTTTCAGCGCTTCGGAAAACGTTTGCAAGTCGAGCTTCGCTTGGGCGAGAAGCAATCCGTCGAATGCCTCGATGAGGCCCATGTAATCGTCGAAGCACGTGGAAATTTGATCGGGCCCCGAACTCTCGAGGAGTTTGTCGAGTTCCAACGCGTCGAGACGAGCGTGTTGTGACTCCTCCATCCAATGATGGCGCAGCAATTCGCAGAAAAGCGGATCGAGATTCTGATTTCCGCGCACCGATTCCGTGTAATGCGCTTGCGTCATCAATTCTAGGTGCAACGTAATCAGCGTGACGGCCAGCGGACTCTTGCCGAGAATGACGCCAGCAACTTCGGCAGCGGCCCCCAAAAGGTGGCACTTTTGCCCAAAATCGCGCTCGAAAGCCGAACAATAACGCCAAAACAGCTGCTGGTGCTTCGCCTCTTCCTCGGCGAAACGGGCCAATGCCCGAACCGCGACGTGATCCCCAAAAAGCTCGGCTTGCGCATGCTGCACGGCCATTGCGGTGATGTATTCCTCGACGAACGCAAAGAGGTTCAGATACGAATTACCTGATATCTGGTTCAACGTCAGGCGTTGCGCCGGTGTTAGGCAGGTGAGCTTTTCGACGCCAAAGAGTCCTTCGGGCAAGAAGGGTCGACTGAAGTCGATTTTCGTATCCGGCGGCATCACGGTGTCGATCTTCCAAGCCACCTTTTCAGAACCGCGAATGCACGAAGCGTAGTCGTAGTTGAGCTGCAACATGTTCTTGAAGTCCTCCACCCTCCACCGATGATGGTATACCCCTCAAAATTGATTTGCAACGAAACATCATCGAGGAAAAGGTGCTACGGACATGTATTCGAGCGCGCCCGACGGTACGCGTGACGTCAGGGGTTTGACGGGCGGGCGTTCGAGGTTTCGACGTTTTGAGGTTCGTATTGGTGCGTCAGGCTGAACCCGTTGAATGCAAAGGGTTTTTCCTGTGTGCGGGTTGATTCAGTCCGTTCGACCCAAGCCGGTCGCACTGCCTTCGGCATATGCAGCTTGCGCCGCAGCAAGTCGGGCCACCGGTACGCGCATGGGCGAACACGAGACGTAATCCAGTTTTACCTTCTCGAAAAAGCGAATCGATGCCGGATCGCCCCCATGTTCTCCGCAAACTCCGCATTCGATGTTCGGCCGAGTTTTGCGTCCGCGTTCACAGGCAATGGCGACAAGTTCGCCGACGCCCTCCGTATCCAAACTCGTAAATGGATCCTTCGGCAAAATTCCTGCTTCCACATACGCACCGAGGAACTTTCCGGCGTCATCACGG
Source organism: Polyangium sp. (in: bacteria) (assembly GCA_035437985.1). Classification (GTDB taxonomy): domain Bacteria; phylum Myxococcota_A; class Polyangia; order Polyangiales; family Polyangiaceae; genus Polyangium. The sequence continues at coordinate 41,055 of DAOMZH010000008.1, forward strand.
GAAATGCCCATGGTCGTTTGCGTCAAGTCGTTTGTCCCGAAGCTCATGAACTCGGCTTCTTGCGCCAATTCGCCGGCACGTAATGCCGCTCGGGGCAATTCGATCATCGTGCCAAACATGTAGTGCACCGTGAGACCTTTTTCGGCAAAGACTTCGGACGCGACACGTTCGATCGTCGCGCGGGCCAATTGCAGTTCTTTCCGCGTCATTGCCAGGGGAATCATGATCTCGAGCTTGGGTGGCGTGCTCTTTTTCGCCACCTCGCAAGCGGCCTCGAAGATCGCACGTGCCTGCATCTCATTGATCTCGGGATACGTGATTCCCAGGCGACATCCGCGATGTCCCAGCATCGGATTGAGCTCGTGGAGCTCCTCGACTTTGCGCGTGAGTTCGATTGGACGAACGTTCATCGTCTTGGCCAAGTCTTCGATCTGTTTTCGTTCTTGCGGCAAGAACTCGTGCAGCGGGGGATCGAGCAAGCGAATCGTGACGGGGAAACCGGACATTTCCTCGAAGATGGCGATGAAGTCTTCGCGCTGGAAAGGAAGCAGTTTGGCGAGGGCTTTACGTCGTGCTTCGACATCGCGCGAGAGAATCATTTCGCGCACGGCGGCGATGCGTTTGTCATCGAAGAACATGTGTTCGGTGCGGCAGAGACCAATTCCTTCGGCCCCAAACGATCTGGCGGTGCGCGCATCGGCGCCTGTGTCGGCGTTGGCCAAGATCCGCAATCGACGCACGGAATCAGCCCATTTCATGAGCTCTTCGTATTCCGCAGAAAGCGCCGCGGGAGCTGTGGGAATTGCGCCGAGGTACACGGAACCTGTGGCTCCATCGAGCGTGATGACGTCTCCTGCACGCACGTCGACGGACTCGGTGGGCCTTCCTGCGGCGTCGTAGATCGACACGGTCAGCGTTTGTGTTTCGTAATTGACGGCGATCGCCGAACAACCTGCGACACAACACTTACCCATTCCGCGCGCCACGACGGCCGCGTGACTCGTCATGCCTCCGCGTGCCGTCAAAATGCCGTTGGCGGCCTTCATTCCATGAATGTCTTCGGGTGAAGTTTCTGCCCGCACGAGGATCACGGGCAAACCTTGACCTGCTCGTCGCTCGGCTTCATCCGCATGAAAAACGACTTGTCCGCTTGCAGCGCCAGGGCTCGCGGGCAAACCCCGCGCCAGCAGTTTTTTCGGGGCTTTGGGATCGAGCGTGGGGTGCAAGAGTTGCTCGATCGAGGTTGGATCGACGCGCATCACGGCTTCGCGTTGATCGATGAGCCCTTCGCGAACCATCTCGACGGCGATCCGCACAGCGGCTTTTCCGGTGCGTTTTCCGTTCCGCGTCTGCAAGAGATACAGCTTGCCCGTTTGCACGGTGAACTCGAGATCCTGCATGTCCTTGAAGTGTTTCTCGAGTTTGTCTTGGACACGCATCAGTTCGGCGTGAGCTTCGGGCATGCGAACTTCGAGCGATGCGTCGTCGTTTCCTCCGCCGCGCGAAACAGGATTCGGTGTGCGCACGCCAGCGACGACGTCTTCGCCTTGCGCATTCGGGAGCCATTCACCAAAGAATCGACGTTCGCCCGTCGAAGGATCGCGGGTGAAAGCGACGCCTGTGCCCGAGTCATCACCGAGATTTCCAAAGACCATCGCTTGCACGTTGCAGGCTGTGCCCCATGACTCGGGGATATCGTGCATCTTGCGGTAGGTCTTGGCGCGCTGATTGTTCCAGCTGCGGAAGACGGCGACGATGGCTCCTTCGAGTTGCAACCAAGGTTCGTCCGGGAAGGGTTTGCCCGTGACGTTGGCGACGATCTGGCGCTGTTCTTTCACCAGTGAACGAAGGGTTGCTTCGTCGAACATCGAGTCGGGGAGTTTGCGCTGCAGCTCGGCGACGGTGAGTCTTCCAGCTTCGATGCCCATGGTAGCCGCAGCTTTTCGGCGGGCGATTTCGAGCGCATCGTCGAACTGTTTGCGAGGAATGTCGAGCACGATGTCGGAGTACGTCACGATGAACCTGCGGTATGCGTCGAGGGCAAACCGCACATTTTGCGTGCGTTTTCCCAGTCCTTCGACGATGGCTTCGCTGAGACCCAGGTTGAGGATGGTGTCCATCATGCCGGGCATCGAGGCGCGTGCTCCGGATCGAACGCTGACGAGCAAAGGATTTTCGATGCTCCCGAAGCGCATTCCGACGATTTCTTCAATACGTCCAATGGCTTCGCGCGCTTCTTCGATGAGTCCGTCGGGGAGTTTTTCTCCGCCCGAAAAGAATGCCGTGCACACTTCCGTCGTGATGGTGAAGCCTGGAGGAACGGGTACTCCGAGGCGTGTCATCTCGTGCAAGCCGGCGCCTTTTCCGCCTAGCAGCGCCTTTTGCGTGCTTTCACCATCCGCGTGGCCGCCCCCAAAAAAGTAAATTCGCTTTGCCATTGCATCCTCGCCGTCGTTCGCGTGTCCGAAGCGCTTTTCGGGTGCCATTCCTGGCAAGTTGCCGCGCCGAACGCAAGTGAATTGTGGTTGTCCTGTGTTCATTGCTGGCAAATGGCGATACGCGTGCTCTTCGCTTGCCTCATGATTTCTCTGGACGCCGGCCGCGTATTCGTCGATGCATGAGCGGCACCCAGGGTCGAACGATGGCGGAATCATCCAAACCCAATCTTTTGCAAGATGGGATTTCCGTGACTTTGCTGCGTCTCGGGGTCCCTATGACCATGAGCATGATGCTCATGATGTTTGCCGGTGTCGTTGATACGTATTTTTTGGGCAAACTCGGGGCTCGCGAACTGGCGGTGATGAGTTTTGCGTATCCGATCATCACGCTGATCATGAGCATCGCGTTTGGACTCAATATCGGCGCGACAGCGGCGATTTCTCGGGCCGTTGGGGTGAATCGACCGCGGTAACATAGTGAATGCGTTGGTACGGGTTGGTTGGTTAAGGCTATACGCGTGCGAGCGACTCTATTAGGCTCGTCAATTCGTCGAACAATTATCAAAGAGGCGCACATGAAAACATTCAGGCGGTTGATATTGGCGATATTGGGTTTTTCGATAGGCCTTTTTGTCGGAACGCATGATGTTCGAGCTCATGGTTCGTGCGTTTTGCAGGCGTCTTCGCCCGCCCGGGACACCGTTCACGGTGTCAAGTCCAAAATGGTCACACAAGCCGTCAAGTTAATGGCGAAGGGTCTGCGTAAAGGCGAAAAACCTTTCTTCGACGCGTGCGAAAAGTTGGCATCTGATCCGCGAGCATTGAAGGCATTTAGGAAACACGCGGGCAAGATTGCCGATGTCCTTGACGAAATCGCAAAAATTCCGGATCTGGTGCTTGGCGTCGTTGGTGAAAAAATAATTTTTATGCTAACGACAGATCGTGGACCCATACAGATGGATCCTGGCTCCGCGAAAATGATCGAAAAAGTGGTGGTCGCGGTCATCAGCGCACTCATTTGACGAGGTGAGTTTATGGATCAGGAACGACAAACGCTAGAAAGCAAGGTAGATGAGTTGCGTCGTCGTTTGGAGCAGCTCGACGAAGAATGGGAAACGTTGTCATCACGTATCTCACGAATGACGGTCTCGAAGTTGACGGATCCCAGGCATCCGTTGATCGATTGGGAGTTGCATTATTTTTCATCCGAAGCGGAACATGTGCGTTTTCATGCGACCATGGTAGCGCTGCAAAATCGGTTGAGCGGGGTGATTGTTCCTGAACACGAACAAGTCGAAATAGAAGGTATCGCGCGCACGACCTTGTACTCTTCGACGCGGCCGACATCTGGCGAGATCATCGAAGCACTTAAGCTCGTGACGCATGGTACGGAACGCTCGGTCGTCAAATTGATGGAGCTCGCCAAAGAAGAATTCGCTTATGACTACGAAGAACTTGCGGATTTCGTTCTGGAGGCGGCTGCGCGATGAGTGCCTCATCCGAAACCCGTAGAATTGATGACTTGCGCGACGAAGTGAGCCAGCTCGAGAGTCTCGTTGTTCGTTTCGAGCAGCGAATAGCACTTGCGCGTTGGCAGTTTTCCATGCTCGATCGAGCCAAAGCATCGCATTCGCGTTTCTTGGATTGGGAATGGGAGCACAGGAACATCCGAACGGAAGCGCAATCGCGGCGTCTTGCACATGTCCTTGGCGAGTTGAATGCGCGGGTTCTGGGTAATTGGCATCCGGATCCTGATAGCAACAAGCCAATCCCCGGCATAAACGCAAGTATTTTGTATTCGCCAAACGTCCCAACCATTGCGGATATATACGAAATCATCAACGTCGTCGCCGGGTTTTCCTCCAATGCAAAAGTTGTCGAACTGTTTTGCGTTCTGCAATCCAAAGGATCGTACCCAGCGTTGACGTCTTTTGTGCTATCCGCGGTTGGGCGCTGAGCCAGAAGTTTGTCCCAACGCGGCTGTATGAATGCCGTGCATTGACCCAAGAGTCGACTGTCGAGCGTGCCCCGATGACCACGTGACTTCGATAGCTTCAAAATGAAATGCGTACGTTGCTCGCGATGCGGGTGTCGGCATTTTTTACACCCGTAGGCGGCGCGCTGTCGTAAAGGAAGCTGAATGTCGCGCCAAAGCCCAACGAATCGTTGATCTTGGCCAAAATTTCCACTTCCTCGAGGAATCGAAAATCGGACAGCTTGTCCCAACGCGGTTGCATGTAGGTCGTGCTTTGACCCAAGAGTCGACCGTCGAATGCCGTGATTTTCATGCCGAGAAAATTCGACCATCGATGTTCGTATGTCTGGGGAGCATCATTCGCACCCGGAAAAACGGAGATGTGATTGTATTCGAACATGTAGCCGCTTCCTACCGAAGCTCCAAAAGCAGATTGCTGCACGAGGGGTACCGATATCGACGTGCCCCAAATCGAACGTACGCGCAACCGCTGAAATTCGTTGAATTGGTGCTGCACGAAAAACGCCGAGCCAATACGGCGATGCCACATATTGATGAGTCTACCGTGCAACAACGCCTGATTCAAAATGGGCTGCGGACCTCGCGCGGTATAGTGAAAATTCCCCATCAAGTAAACGAGACGTTTCATGCTTTTCGGGGCGTCGGGACTCTCGCCCGCCGAAGGCCAAAACCACAATGTCTGGACGCGTCCGCCCAATCCCGCGTCGATCAATTCGACATTCCCTCCGAGCTTCACGAAGCTACCATCCACACCGCCACTCAATCCTTCACGAGGTGGACCTGGACGAAGGGTATCCGTATTGACTTGAGCCATTGCGAGCGATGTTGAAAGATTAGCGGCGAAGGCGCTGATGATTCCAGCCTGTCGGATGTGGCGACGGAGCAATGTGCGAATGCGCTTCAAGACGACATCACCTCGGGGCCCACGAATTCGAACGCGCTCCGATGGCTGTGTGATCGGACGGAGCGCGCAATCAGCCCTCTTCGTTTTTTCCTTCTTTTGCATTCTTCCTGCGTGTCGCAACAGCTTTGTCGGCAATTTGCGAATAATACTTCAACGTCGTTTCGAAATGCGCTGCCGTACCGGCATCCAAGTGCTGCGCAGTCGCTTGCGCGGCGCGCGAAATCAATGCGATATCGCCTTCCCGTGCATTCTCGAAATCCGCCTCTGTTTCCCCGAGGACCTCGTATAGCTTCCTCGCGACTTCTTTTTTTGCGCGTATTTCTTCGAGCGTCATGGTGCGATTTTCAATGCGCGTAACGATTTCGGCCGCTATCCCGATCGCAGCCAAGGCCCCGTCCTTGGCCCGTTTCAGTTCGTCGAGCACATCATTGAAACCCGGCTTTTCGTGTTTCAACCCCACCTGTGCACCAGGCGCGTAATCGACGAGATGGTCTTTGAGGGCTGTCGCATCAACAACGAGAGGTCCCGTGTATGGTGTCTTCGTTCCTGCACTCATCGCCTGTATTCCTTTCGCAACGTTGTGGGCACAAATCCCTACGCACGATATTTCGCCGAGGAAGAACGTGAAGTCAAGAGATTTGGATGCAAGCACCACTGGGTCGCCGTGTTCCTCGAGTTCGTTGAAGGGTTGCTCCAAGCTGTCGACCTGTTTCACCACCCCATAGCCGCATTCTACCAGCTCGTTGACGTGTTCCAGAGGCTCGTTGACGCGATCCATTGGCTTGTCCCCGCATTGCAAGGGCCTATTGACGCGTTCTATCGACTTGTCGACGTGGTTCATCGGCACGTCGACGTGCTCCGCAATCACGTCGACGTGCTCCGCAATCATGTCAGATGGCGGCTTCGGTACGTCGACGGCATACAGGATTCACGTCGACGAGTGTTTGGCATTCGGCGACGTGCGTGCTCTACACGTGTACGCGTGGCATCGTGGCACGCGCGAGCGTTCTACATGCGATGCACGAAGCGCTACGAACCAAGGGCAGACGTGTGCATGCGTTAGACACACACCCGCGGCGTGGTGTCGAGCAAGTTCGTTGTTACGAACCGCACGATGGGCAGGAATCTATGGGGTCTTGCGTGATGATCTGCTTATTTGAAATGCTCGCCCGATCTTGATCGGAAAGTCGGAACAATCGAACAGATCGTCGGATCCCGTCCATCCCGCGGGAATCATCGATTCGAAGACTCGACGTGCCGCAGCAAGAGCGTCAAGAAACGATTCAATGAAATCCACGCCTACTCCATATCGAATCGATCCGGCGTCAATGGGATCGAACGAGAACGCGCATTTCCACGAACCGTCCACCGTCGGAAATGGCGAATAAAGTGATAGCGTGACTTTGCGCACGCCGCCACTTTCATTTGGAATACTAAGGTCTCGCGTCGCCTGCACCAAGAGTGCTTCTCCCGTTGCTTCCAAATTTGGAAGCTCAGTGGCTTCACATTGTGGCATTTCTCTGGTCGAGTCTGGTAGTCCAAGGTGCCCCATATTTTGCCAGTGTCCGGTCTTCGACCATTGCGATTCGAAGTACAGGCGAGCATATTCTAGACTATGCGTAAACGCCTGAATCCAGTCCATTCCCCGACCCGCCACGTTTCGCGGTTTGAGCGGTGGATCGAAATCGAATATGCATCGCCAATCATTTGTTTCCTTTTGGACAGGTTCAAAGATCGACAGAACGACTTCGGCGTCATTCCCGTCGTTTTGTCGGCGGTGGAAGGTTCGCGTCGTCAGGACAGCCATGCCCATTCCTAGTAGTCCGGATCTTCGATTGGGTTACTCTCAATTTTTTTCATGCATTCCGCCAGTTTTTTCTTGCACTCGTCGCGGCATTTCCAGCGCGCACTTTCATCCTTCGGATTGCTCTTTCCACACCAATCCCAACAATGTTCGAAAACGGTATTGCACTCTTCCCGTCGACGTTCCTTCTCTTCGTCACTCATTTCTTGACGCTGCAAGCCCTCATCTTGCAAGCTGATCGTTTCACTTGACGCAATTGGTT
>DAOMZH010000009.1:0-46089 GCA_035437985.1 Polyangium sp. (in: bacteria)
GTGTCGGTTTTCAGTGTGTGCAGAGCTTTGAATTCTTCTTCGGAAAGGCCCCCGGTCATTCCCTGGGCGACTGTGGAGGACGTCGCGGGTTTGTCAGGTTCGGACTTGACCGGTGCAGTTGTGCCGCCGCAACTCGCGATCGCGATTGAGGCGAGGCCGATGAGAATGGAGCGTCGAAGTCGGGAGAGCATGGTGGCGAAGGTAGTCGCAACGTGCCGGAAATGGTAGCGAAAAAGTGGTGGTGATGATGCGTAATTCGCCGTCCAAGACGACGGTGTTTGTCGCAGCGGCCTTCACGTTGCGGAGGTTTTTCGAGGACGAACAGATGGCGCGGGAATGGATCGAGGAGCGGCGGAGGGAGCAAGCGACCAGATGCGCAGGTCGTTGGTTTATCGTGACAACACGGCATTAGAGTGCAAGTATCGTTCGGAAAGTTGGGCGGTGTCGATGCGGACGAACCAGTGGTGTGGGATTGTTTGGACGAATTACCAATGAGGACGTCAATTCAGCCTTGCGATTGGACGCAGTGTTGGGTATCGTGCCCCAAAAGAGGAACTCATGGCCCGTATTTTTTCGTTTATCAACTATAAAGGTGGTGTGGGGAAAACCACCACGACATATCATATTGGTACGTGGCTTGCACTCAATCATGACAAGAGAGTTCTTTTGGTTGACGTCGATCCTCAAGCAAACTTGACGTTCCTGTGCGCTTCGCCGGAACGGTGGGAAGAATTTCGTGAGGAGAGAGGAACGATTGCATCATTGTATCGAGCTCACTTGGAAAATGCTTTCAGCGATATTCGCGATATAACTTGGAAAAACCCGATTCAACGTGCCGGCAAAACAGCGATTCAAGGACTCGATGTCATTCCGTCGGACGTGGAACTGCTTAGTATTGATCTCGATTTGCAGGCGAGTAGCACGGGGTTTACAAGGCTCGAAGATGCAGCTGCACAACATATTGCAAAACGTGGCATTCTTAGCAACGCGCTCGCAGAGGTCGCAGACGAATATGACTATATTCTAGTTGATTGTCCGCCGAATCTCTACCTCGTTACGCAAAATGCGTTGGCGGCCAGTGAAGGTTATATCGTTACGACGTTGCCGGATTACTTATCAACCAGTGGTCTAGACATACTACACAAGCGAATTGAGCAGTTGAACAAGATGCTGGGCTATGCATCCGCAATTTGTAACAAGGAGTTGGCAACGCCGGCGCCGGATGGTATCATATTCGTGCGAGTCCGATTGGGCGGCTCGCGAATCACAAAAGCGCATAGTCGAAAAATGGCAGAAATCAAATCAGCGTACGGGGATATCGTATTCGAAGCGTATACCACTGAGGGTATCGGGTATAGTGAAGCATCCGAACAGGCACTTCCTGTATACCTCATGGACGGCAATAATTATGAACGCGTTGCCAATCACTATCGAATAATTGCGGACGAGTTCTTAACGAGGTTTCCGTGAGCGCTAAGAAGCAGGAAAATTGGCTCGAACAGGCGATCGCATTAGCCCGAACCTTCGCGGAAGGGTATCCATCAGATGCACAGCGCGACGAAGCGCTGAAAGTCATTGATGGAATGATACACGAGCTGCAAAAGATTCGCGACCATTTGAATGCACTTCCGAGTGAATCCGAACGACGACGGGTTGCTGACGCGGCATTGGCAATGGAGCAATTTTTAGATTCAATGAGAGCACGTCCCGCCATCGCGCTCGCAATGGGTCTGGGTGTTCCGCGTATGTCAACGAATTTGCGCGCACCACGAGAATTGCCGTTGGTCGAGGATCAACAAGCAATGCCACTAGCGCGAGGACGTGAAGAGATTGTGGCAGCTATCGCGGAACTCGAGCAATTGAGTACAATAGAAATCCAGAATCGACTTCTTGACGAAACAAAGTTTTCGCTCTCAAGATTGCAAAACATTGCGCGTCAATTGGGGCTACCTGTCGAACGCGGTAGAGATCGTCTTGATCTAGTGGATCGAATTGTCAAGCTAGGCTTTGCTAACAAACGTGGGTCTGAAATTTTGGGGCGCCCGCGCAAAGTCGCTCAATGATCCCTGTTTCGCAAAAATTAAGCGGTCGAACAAGTAAACGGACGCTCTGCAATTTTTTGAAATGTCGCTTGATGCCGCCAAGATGCCTCGCACGTACGCCCGCTCTCGCAACACGCCGCGCGACGAAACCCCACACCCCCGTCTTCCCTCTAGGCACCCTCATCACAATCCGATAAATTGATCATAAATCTTGACGTGCCTACGCATTCAGGCACGATCGGCCCAGTTTTCGACATGCAACCGACGCCTTCCGACAAGAAATCGCCCGGGGAACACGCCGCCCAAGAGCGTGCCAAGGCCATGATCGGACAGGTGATTTCCGATCGATACCGCATCCGCGAGCTCATCGCGATGGGTGGAATGGGCGCCGTCTACCGCGGCGACCACCTTTTGCTCAAGAAGCGCATCGCCATCAAGCTTCTTCATCCAGAAACGGAAAACCTGCCCGAACTCGTCAAACGCTTCGAACGCGAAGCGATCGCCGGCGCGCACATTCAACACCCGAACGTTGCTACAGCAACGGACTTCGGCAAACTCTCCGACGGCAGCTACTTCCTCATCCTCGAGTACGTCAAGGGAGTCACGCTGCACGAAGTCCTCGAAAAAGGACCGCTCACCCCGCGGCGCGCCGCAAATTTCGCCAAACAAATCGCCTCGGCGCTGCATGCCATCCACACCAAAGGCATCTACCACCGCGACATCAAGCCGCGAAACATCATGGTTCTCGAAGGTCCTCCCGAGACCCTCAAGATCATCGACCTGGGTTTGGCAAAACTAAAAGTCGGCGATTTCTCCGAGCAAGAAGCCAAAGATTCGATGTCGGACGAAGACGACGCCACCGCGCTCACCGTGGCCGGGACAATCTTTGGCACCCTCGCGTATCTTGCGCCAGAAGCTGCCGAAGGCATGGATGCCGTCGATGGGCGCAGCGATTTGTACGCCCTTGGCCTCATCATGTACGAAATGCTCTGCGGAAAACGGCCGTTTGTCGCGATCAACCCCGTCGAGCTGTTCATGCAACACCGGATTGCGCCAGTGCCGCCAATGGCGACGCGCGCTCCAGGCCTCGTCATCCCCACGGTGCTCGAAGCCATCCCTCGGAAGCTGCTCGAAAAGAAGCCGGAAAGTCGTTATCAGACAGGTCAAGATGTTTGCGAGGCGATTGACGAAGCGCTCGCGACCTTGGGCCATGACGAAGGTGACGAAGTCGTCAACCAACGAAAATCGGGCGCGGGAGAACAGCGCGACAGCACGCCGACTCCGCCGACGGTGATGCAAAAATCGACGACTTTGTCTGGAGCAACTACGCCAGCACAAAGAACCCCGTTGCCCGCGGCAAAATCATCGCAGCCTGCGGCCAAACCTTCACAGCCTGCACAAAAGACGCCCGTTCCGGCCGCCAAACCGTCGAAAGCAACGCCCGCAACGGAAGCGCCTTCGACAATTACGACGCCCGCCGCAGTGCGTGAACAACCAGCGCCCGAATCGTCTTCGCCGACGATTCGAACGCGGAGCTCGTTTCAATCGAATCTCGTTACCATCATCTTGGGGATCCTTCTCGGCTGCATCGTCGTGTTTGGAATCAAGTATTACCAGGATAACGTCGCCAAACCTGGTAATGACAAACCCGCTCCCGCGCAGCCCACTCCGCCGCCAACCAACAAAGCGGCGCCCATGCCCCCGACCAAAACGACCTCGACACAAGTTGCTCCAAATACATCGACCGCGGCAAGTGCAGCTGCTCCGCCCGAACCAGCCGCTTCTGCCGCGGCAAGTGCAGCTGCACCACCGCCAGCTGCCACTTTGTCCGAGACCGAAATTGCCCTGCTGAAATCAAAATATCAGCAAGCATGGCGGGGGCGAGATTGGCGTCGAGCTGCCAAAGAAGCCATTGCGCTGATGAAGGGGGCCCCAGCTACGTTTAATGAGCCAGATTTGGCGCAACGGACGGAGCGGTTGGCCATCATTCTCTCGAAAGAAAATTCCGAAAGCGAATTACTCGAAGCGATTGGCAACGATCTTGGCAGCAAGGGGCTCGATATTCTTTATGCGCTCGTCGAAGGACAAGGGCGGGCGCCCATTGCACTGGGGGCGATGAAGCTTTTGGAGGATCCCGCACGGGTCGCCAAAGGCACGTCCGCGATGCAAATTGCCTTGGCTTTGCGCGTCAGCTCGTGCGCGGACAAATTGAAATTGCTCGAACGCGCGGCCAAAGAAGGCGATATGCGCACACGCACCGTACTCGAAACACTCGGGCGCGATTGTTTTCCGCAGAAGCCCGAGCTCGAGAAGACGATTTTTGATTTGCGTGTCAAGTATCCGAAAAAATTCAATTACGAATGATGTTTGAAGAGCGTCGATCCTCAGAATCGAGGGCGACGCGGAATCAAAGGTTGCTCAGCCGCTGGTGATTGCGAAAGCATCGAGAGAATGCTGGCCGCACCTGCACGTGTTTTTTCGAGTTCCGGCGCGACCGCGGTGTTTTCTTCCCGTTCTTCGTAGAGTTCCTTGGGCAACTCCAGCAAGAATCGGCTCGGCGTCCGCGGAACGACTTTGCCTCGTTGATTTCGCGTTTTGCAGCGTAAAATCACGAGTTTTTCCTTGGCGCGCGTCACGGCCACGTAAAACAATCGGCGCTCCTCTTCCAAACTCACGGCGGCATCGCCGTCACCAGCTACGAAATCGGTTGCTCGTTCATTCGTCGTGCGGGCATGAGGACAAAATCCCTCTTCGACCCCGATTACGAAGACATAGGGGAATTCCAAACCCTTGGCCCCGTGCATCGTCGTCAGCGTGACCTTGTCCGATGCTTCCGCTTCATCGGCGTCCGTACGCAGAGCCAACAGACGCAAAAAGTCAGCGAAAGATTGACGGTCCCCTTTGCCCTGTTCGTCCCGACGCGCGAATAACTTGAAAAGCCCCTCCACGTTGCCCCAGCGCCGTGCTGCGACTTGCGGATTGGCCGAGCCGACCATGATGTCTTCTTTCAGCCCAACCGCCTCGCATATTTTTTGCGCTACCGAAGCGCTTGGCTCACGTTGTTCGAAGGCCAGCCTTCCGCCTTCGATGATGCGGACGACTTTTCGGCATCCATCGAGCGCTGCTGGCGGCAAATCGCGCACGGCATGCGCGCGTTGCACGACGGTCCACAATGACAAATCATGCGCTGTGGCGTGATTGAGCAATTTCGTCAGAGCCGCTTCGCCGATTCCTCGCGCCGGATAATTGATGATGCGGCGCAAGCTCATTTCATCGTCGGGAACGAGCACACACTTTAAATAAGCAATCAGATCTTTGACTTCTTTGCGTTCGAAGAATTGCTGTCCGCCGATCATTTGAAACGGAATCGTGCGTTCCTTGAGCGCACTTTCAATGACTTGCGCTTGCAAATTGGAACGATACAAAACCGCGATATCACGCGGACGAACGCCCTTCTTTTCAATGAGCTCTTGCGCTTGCGTGGCTACGTAACTCGCTTCGACATCCGGATCCACGGCGGCCACGACCAGCACAATCGGACCTTCACCCCGCGTGGCCACGAGCGTCTTTTTATGGCGCTTGCCCGTCGTTTTGGCCAAAACGGCATTGGCCAGATCGAGAATCGGAGCGCGTGAGCGATAATTGTATTCGAGTTTGACGACTTTTGCGCCGGGGAAGTGTTCTTCGAATTCGAGAATGTTGCGCACGTCCGCGCCACGCCACGCATAAATGGATTGATCATCGTCCCCGACGACCACGACATTGCGGTGTTTTCCGCCGAGCTGCAAAACCAGCTCGAGCTGCGCATGGTTCGTATCTTGGTACTCGTCGATCATGAGATATCGATATCTCATGCGATACTTATCGAGTACGTCGGGACGCTTTTTCCAAAGTTTAACCAATTCGCAAATGAGATCGTCGAAATCGAAAGCTTGAAATGCCCGCAATGCCGCCAAATATTTGGGATACACGAGCATGCTGATTTCATCGTAATCATCCACGCCGCGGCTTTTGCGCTGTTTTTCCAGCCACTCCTCCGGCTCCAAAAAGTCGTTTTTCGCGGCTGAAATTCGGGCCAAAATGGCGCCAATGTCAAAGTTTTTCCCCGCCCGCACTTCGCGCAAGATCTCCCGAATCGCGCTCGTCGCATCGGCTTGATCGAAAATGGCAAACGACGAGCCTCGGAGCCCCAACGCCCGCACTTCCGCCCCGAGCGTATCGAGCCCAAAACGGTGAAACGTACAGATTCGTAAATCTTTGCCCGCCTTCGCCCCGACCAGACGCACCACTCGTTCGTGCATTTCCCCGGCCGCTTTGTTCGTAAATGTCATCGCCAAAATGTTCTGCGGCGAAACACCACGTTCGAGCAGCCGAGCAATCCGTTCGGTCACGACACGCGTTTTGCCCGAACCGGCGCCGGCAAGGACCAGCATCGGACCGACGTCGTGCTCGACGACCTGCTTTTGCGAAGGATTGAGTGCGATGGCCACGATGCGACGGGGTAGCGCGAGAAAGCCGGGATGGGTAGCGAATTTTCGCGCGCAGCCTACACGCGTCGCGATCCGAAACATTCCAGTTCTTCGTGTCCACGCCTTTGTCCTGTCAGGACATTTCGTTGCTGCTCAAACGGTGCGGCTCGACGAACCTTTGGCCGCCATGTCCGTCAACACCGAAACAGCTCCCAGCACCGCGGCACATACAGTTTCTGCGCGCAGGGTAAGCGGGCCGAGCGAGACATGCGCCAGACCTGCTGTCGTACACGCTTCGATCTCGGCGGCCGTCAAACCACCTTCGGGGCCCACGAGAAACGCAAGTTCCACATCGACACTTGCACCCAAGAGCGCCGGACCCAGGGGCGTCGTTGCTGCAGGGTCGAGACAAAATCCCGTGACTCCTTCACCTGATGCAAACATCGGTACGGCATCGACGAGATCCATCGGCGAGGCGATCGCAGGTGCATCTCCTCGACCACACTGACGGGCTGCTTCGATCGCGATCTTGCGCCAACGCGCTGCGCGCCCTCCTGCAGGTCTCGCCACCGACCGTTCTGCAAAAACCGGCACGACGCGACTAACCCCGAGCTCCGTCGCATCCCGCACGATCGCATCGAATTTGTCACTCTTGCATGTCGCTTGCAGCAGCGTGATCCGCCGCATCGGCCGCATCGATGCCGGTCGCACTTCGTGCACCACGAGCGTCACCGAAGTGCGATCGACGCTGGCGATTTCAGCATCGGCTTCGAGGGCTTGGTCAGGATCGAAAAGCACGAGGTGATCGTTCTCGCGTAGACGATGAACCCGCGCCACGTAGCGGGAAGCGTCCTCGTCGAGGATGGTTCGTCCTGGTTGAATACGAGCGACGGGAACGCGGAGAGCTTGCTTCATGGTGATCCGAGGACGATGGCAACCCAGTCGTCTCCGGTGCCATCACCGCGACGACGTGTTTCGAGATGACGAAGCGATCGCGAGAGCGATGTGTAACGTTCGACGACTTCATCGTGCTCAGCGGCGAGTACGCCTGACAGGATCAACACTCCATAAGACGCGACGACCCGCGCCAAGTCATCAGCGATGACGCGGAGCACTTTCGTTTCGATGTTCGCGAGCACGACGGGATACGTCGCTGTGATTGTCTCGACAACCGTTTCGCGCGCGATGATTCGATCCTGCAAACGATTCCGCTCGGCGTTCTCACGAACGATGTCGATCACTTCGGGATCGTTGTCGATGCACACAGCATCTCGCGCGCCATACATGAGGGCGATGAGCGCGAGGATGCCGCTGCCCGTACCTACGTCGAGCACGCTGATGTTGGGGAGCCACGCGCGACGATCGTGCAACAGCTCCGACACGAGCGCAGTCGTGGCATGTAGCCCCGTACCAAATGCACGTCCTGGTTCGAGCTCGAGAACCATTTCGTCAGATCGTTGGCGCTCATAAGAAACCCAGGGCGGAACGACCGTGATCAAAGGCGTGAGGGCGAACGGTTTGAAGTGTTCCTTCCACGCATCGCGCCACGCATCACCCACGATCTCTTCAATGCGCGGAGACATGTCGGGGTTGTGTTCGTTTAGTGCCGCGATGGCTTCGTCGGCTTCTTCGCGTGACGAAAAACTTCCCACGAGCGTGACTTTGCCACTCGAGGCAGATTTCGAGAGCGTTTGTTCGTCGCGTTCTTCGACGCCCATCGCGCCGAGATCGAACAGCAGAGAGGACAACTCGTCGCTGTCTTCGCGAGCGACGTCGATGGCAACAAATGGATAAACGGGTTCGGTCATGTCGAGGCCAAGGGTGGCAGCGCCAGAGGACGAAGCTACTCGCGCACGTTGATCGTCACAGTGGAACTGCGCTGCTGAAGGAGAAAGTACGTCGCGGCAACACCACCACCGACGACGACGAGACCTACGGGCACCCAAAACGCGGGGCTCGAAAACACCCCACCTTTTTTCTCGGGTGCAGGAACGACGACCCGCAAAGGCGAGGCAACATCACCGCGCGAAGTGATGGGCAACCCGCCTTTGTCGAGCGCTTGGAGGTAATACTCGACGAACGGTGGTTTGACTGCGCTCTGGGGTATTTCTGCAGTGAATTCACCGAGTGTGTAGTTCGCGTTCGCCAAGACAAACTTGCCTTCGGCCCCGGAACGATACGCTAGCGTCATGGCTCGCACGCGGCCGTCGGGATCTTCCACGCGACCGGTGAGTTTGATGGTCGTACCCGGAGCAACTTGGGCCGGTGACTGATGCATGATGCGCGTGGGTTTTTCCACAGCGGCATCGGGTTTTTCTCGGCCGGGTTTTCCCTCGGCCTCCCACTTTTCGCGCGTGGCTTTGAAGAAGTCACGAAAACGTGGCGATTCGGTGCTGGCGAGCGTGTACGTCTCGTCGAGTACGAGCAGACCACGCACGGCTGCATCGGCTTCGTCCATGCGCTTGAGGACGATGTAGTTGTAGGCCAGCAGGCGATAGATTTCGATCTTCTCTTGCTTGGTCGATCCGGGTCGCAAAAGCGCGGCGGACAAGGTCTGGATCGACTCTTCGTACTGCGCGTCGTCGAAGAGCTCGCTGCCGCGTTGGACGAGCGACGTCACGCTCGATTTGGCGTCCTTGGTCGCCGGTTGCGCGAAGGCGCGCTGAGGTACCGCGACGAACACTGCAGCGTGAGACGCGGCGACGAAGGCAAGTGTCGCCATGACTCGGGGCCAAACGAAGCGCATGGCGCAAAGGGTATCCACAAACGCGTGTGAAATGCGAGTTCCTGCGCGGACCGGTCAGGGTTTCACCGCGGATAATACTTTCGCCTCGCGGGAACACTCACGAGAACACTGCGGCGTTCACCTGGTGGTGGCGGTTGTTCACCTTGGCGCAACACCATGGCCGTCAAACGATTTCCATAAACACAACCCGTGTCCACACCCGTTGCATGCAAGTGGATCTGCGGAACTTCCTTGGCGTTGTGTCCGAACACGAGATGCGGCGGACCTGCATAAACCTCGCCCCACAAGGTTTGGCTGTGTCGCTCGGTAGGTGTGCCGTAGGCATCGAGACTGCGGCAGTACATGAGCACGCGTGGACTTTGGCGATCGATCGGAAACCGTGGATCGACACCGGCATGTACGACGCGCACGTTGTGTTCGGGCAGGTCGAGCCAAAGCGGTAACGACGCGATGAACTCCCAATGATGTTGCTTGAACGCACGCACGACTTCGCGTTGCAACGAACCGAGCGGCGGGGCGAGGTGCCGCGGCATTTGGCGATGACGCAGCAACCTGTCTTCGTGATTGCCCCGCACGGCTCGACCCGACAGCTTGCGAATCAAATCCACCGTGCCTGCTGGGTTTGGACCACGAACGACCAGGTCGCCAACGGACACGAGCCGATCCGCCGAGCTAAACCCAACGAGGGACAACAAGTCCTCGAGTTCGTCTCGACAACCGTGCAGATCACCAATGATGATCGTGCGCGCCATGGTTCGACCGTCTTCAACCAATCTTGGCACGCTTGGGGATGACGACGATGCCCCCTTCACTCACGTACCAACGTTTGCGGTCTTCTTCGATGTTGTAGCCAATTTGCGTGTTCGGAGGCACTTCGACGTCCTTGTCGATGATCGCCCGTCGAATCTTGGCGTGCCGACCGATGACGACATTTTCGAAGAGCACGGACTCTTCGACGTGACTGAAGGAATTGACCCGACAACGGTTCGACAAAACGCTGCGGTGAATACGTCCACCCGAGATGATGCATCCGAGCGACACGAGGCTCTCGGTCGCGATACCCACGCGCGCATTCCACTCTTCACGGAAGACGAATTTGGCAGGAGGGTCGTGGCTCATCCCAGTGCGGATCGGCCAGCGCTCGTTGTAGAGGTTGAACGCAGGTTGCACGGCGATGAGGTCCATCTGCGCGGCCCAGTAGGCATCGATGGTTCCTATGTCACGCCAATACGCGTTGCCTTCGTCTTCACCGGGCACGAGGTTCGTCTGGAAGTCGTAGACGTGAACGCGTTTGCCCTTCCCAACCATCATCGGAATGATGTCGCGCCCAAAGTCATGCGCGCTTTGCTCGTTGGCTGCGTCTTCTTCGAGCGCCGTGAGCAATTCGTTGGTGTTGAAAATATAGTTGCCCATTGAGGCGAGCGCGAGATGCGGCTTGCCAGGCATCGGGGGCGGATCGGGAACCTTTTCGTGGAACGCGATGATGCGCCCTTGCTCGTCAGCTTCGATGACCCCGAACGCCCGAGCTTCATGCCGCGGAACCGGAATCGCTGCGACCGTGAGCTCCGCTTGCGTTTCGAGGTGCTGCGCCAGCATCTGACGCATGTCCATCTTGTAAACGTGGTCGCCACCAAAGATGCAGACGTGTTCTGGATGCTCATCAGTGATGATGTGCTGCGTCTGAAACACCGCGTCTGCGGAACCTTTGAACCAGCTTTTTCCCGTGCGTTGTTGCGCCGGAATCGTCTCGATGAAGTTGTCGAGCATCGGCGACAAGCGCCAGGCACGAGCGATGTGTTCTTCGAGTGAGGCGCTCTTGTACTGCGTGAGCACCTTGATTTTGTGCAGTCCTGAATTGACGAAGTTCGACAGAACGATGTCGATGATGCGGTAGCGCCCGCCGAACGGAACCGCGGGTTTCGCGCGGTCGTGGGTGAGCGGTCCGAGCCTTCGTCCTTCTCCGCCTGCCAGGACCATCACCAAAACTCGTGAGGCCTCGAACGGAGCACGTAGCTTGGTCTCGCGCATGATGAGCGGAGACTATCCTAGGTTGATTGGCTGGGCGAACGGCGAACGAAGAACGGCGAACGTCGAGGAGAACGGCGAAGTTCTTTACGGGTCATGGGCGGTCGTGTTAGCGCTCTTGTGCCTCGCGCCCCCGCCCTGGGCGGCTGCTCGCGCCCATGCGCGTGTGCCTTTTTGCAGCCGGAGAGATCCATGAACGTTCGATTTGCACTGCTCGTCTCACTCGCGTCCGTCGCTGCCTCGGCCACGCTCGGCTGCGGTCCCGCCGAAGAGCCGTACAAGGCAAAACCTGCCGTTAGTGGCAAAAAAGCTTCGATGCCCGCCGTGCCGACGTTGCCGCAGAAACCCAAGAAGGGTTCGGATGGTGCGTACACGGTCGCTGGCATCGTGCACGATCTACGCAGCCGTGTTCATGCCGAAGAGGTGAACGGCAAAAACCTCTCGATCGTCGGATATGTCGTCAAGACAAACTACGACGAAGCGCCGAAGTGCGCGATCCACAAGACCGGCAAAGGCGATCCGCCCGATTGCAAAGCCCCGGTCCCCACGTTCTGGATCGCCGACGAAAAAGGCGACACCAAAGACATGATCGCCGTCATGGGCTGGGCCTCGAACTTCGCCCAAGTCTTCACCTTGATCGAAGCCATCGATCGTCAGCCGAAGGGCAAAGAAGGCGAAGCGAAGTTGACTGACGAATTCTGGGGTGCGGACCTGCCGAACCCGATCCCCAATATCGGGGCAAAGGTCAAGGTCACTGGCAACTATGGCGTCTCGTTTACGAAGTCGAGCTCCGGTACCGCCTCCAATCCCAAGTACGGCATCATGACCGTGGAGAAGGTCGAGTTCATCGAGCAAGCGCCAGACAAGGCGTATCTGCCGGGCATGAAGAAGAAGCCCTGAGCCCACCGCGCGCTGTCCCTTCCCCCCTTTGTCGATTCTCGTCCTTTCGCCCTTCGCGATTCACGCACCCTACCTACAGCTCCAAGCACCCAAGCAAAACTCGTTGCGCTTTGCGTGATTGAAATACTTGCGGGAGCGGCCCACGATCTGCCACGCTCGCGTCGTGCGCATGGTTCATCGAAACTTCCTAGCCGCCATTGTCCTCGCCCTCCCTCTCGCTTCCGTCGCGTGTGGAGGGAAAAAAACCCCGGTCAAAGACCCGAATACTGACGACCCGGCCACGACCAAAGTCGCTCCGCCTCCGCCAAAGTGCGAGTCGCTCGATGAGAGTTGTGCCGCGCAAGCGGACACCGTGGCGAAGGTGAAGAGTGCGGGATTGACGTTCAAGCCACCGGAGAGGTGGCTCTACGCGCAAACCGAGAGCTACTCGATCATGCAGCAAGGTTCGGATGCGGGTGCTGCAGTGCTCGTGATTGGCTCGTACATGTCCGACAAGGACGCCAAGAAAAACGATGCTGCACGTGATGCTGCGTTTGCCGATCTATTGAAGGCGCTCGGGGCGACGTTGCCGAAGTCGTACAAGGTTGCGTGGAAAAAACCCGAAGCTCCTCTCGAGGCCAATGGTCTCAAGATGGGCACGTGGCTCGCGCCTGATGTCGAGCGTACGGGACTCAAGGACAAGAAGGGCAACATGCCCATCGTCCATGCACCGATCGATGCGACACACAACATGCTCGCGATCGGGTTTGCCCTCGGAGATGACGAGAAGGGCATGGAGGCGGTTCAAGGTGTATTGATGAGCATCAAGCCAGATGCAGGTGCCGCAGAAGGCGACAAGAAGCCCGAAGGCGACAAGAAATAACCTTACCCAAGGAATGTCGTGACAGCGCCCCAGCTTTCGCCCGGCTACGTCATTGCCGGAAAGTATTCGGTCCAGGCCCTTTTGGGCTACGGCGGCTCTTCGGCCACCTATCGCGTCGTCGATGCGACGGGCAACGCTTTCGCGGTGCGCATTTACGCTCCGACGATCGCTCAACGTCCCGAAGTGATGGCGATGATCGAGCAGATCTATTCCGCGACAAACGGTATGCCGCCCGATGGCGTGCTCCCCGTTCTCGATGCTGGATACGATCCGCAAACGGCGGCACCCTTCACAGCCACCGAATACAGCGCTGCACCTTCGCTGGGGCAGCTCGTTTCGCAACGTCCGCTTCAGCCCCACGAGGTCGCGCAGATCGCCCAAAACCTCGCGCGCGTTCTCGAACAAGCGCACGCGCGACAGCTCATGCATCACGCCCTCAAGCCTTCGAACGTCTTCGTCTCGCCACAAGGGTTTGCCGTACGCGTGATGGACTTCGGCGCAGGTCTCGCGCGGAGTTACGAACAGACAAACGAAGGTTACGCCATCGCTGCTCCTTGGGTTGCCCCCGAGCAAATGCAAGGGAGTGCTCCCGCAGGTGCCCCGGCCGATGTGTTTGCCATGGGGCTACTCTTGTTTTACGCGCTCACCGGTCGTCCCTATTGGCGCTCGTGTCAAACGGCACAACCGGACTTCGGTGCGTGGCAACAAGAACTGGTTGGTCCTCGCGTACCGTCGTCGCAACGCGCGATCGAAGTTGGCGCGCAAGTTTCACCAGTGCTCGACGCCGTCTTCACTCGCGCGCTCGCGATCGATCCGAACGAACGGTTCCGACAAGTGGGTGACTTGGCGGCAGCGTTTGCCGCAGCGGCCAACATGCCAGATTCCGCAGTTGGCGCGACGGTGGCGTTCCCGGCGATCCCCGATCCGATGGGACCAACCGCGGCAGCTCCCGTGTACCAACCGCCCGGTCAAGATGGTGGTGGTTATCCGCCTGCAGCCAATATGGGCATGGGTATGGGCGGTCCAGGCCAAGACATGGGTCAAGGCATGGGTATGGGCGGCCAAGGCATGGGAATGGGTGGTCCAGCGATGGGCAACCCAGGCATGGGCGCTCCGTCGTTTGATCCGGCAGGTGGAGGCGGTCGATCCAAGACGCCCATCATCATTGGTGCTGTCGTGGTCGGCGTGCTCCTCATTGGTGGGCTCGTCTTTGCTTTGACCGGCAAAAAGACCGAAGAAGGCGATAAGCCCATTGAAGTTGCCGCGACGTCCGCAGGAGCCTCGAATAGCCCCCCGCCAGAACCTCCGCCCACGACGCCTGCTTCCGCCGAAGCTCCGCCTCCGCCAGCTGGCGAAGGCGAAGTGATGATCAAATGCTCGCCGGCTTGCGACGAAATCAAGATTGACGACAACAAGATCGACGACGTGAAAAAGCCGACGAAAATCGCGGCTGGCACGCATAAGGTCAGTTTGTCGAAGAGCGGGTATCAATCGCAAGAAGAAGAGATCACCGTCGAAGCGGGCAAAAAATTCGAGAAAGAATACAAACTCGCCAAAGACGCCACGGCATCGTCCACGCCACCTCCACCAACGACGAAATCCACAGGCCCAGGGCCGACGGGAACAGGCAAAAAGCCCCCGCCGACCAAGTGCGTACCGACGGTTTTCAAGCGCTGCCCCAAATAATCCTTCCTTTCCAACCATTTCCCAGACAAACGCAGCCAGCTGGACACTTCCGTTCCGGCGGCTTCGACCCCAGGTTTGCCTCGACTGTTAGCGGCCATTGCGGCCCGAGCAAAAGGGGGAATTCATGTCCATTCAAATGGTCCGAGCACGCCTGGGAAAAACGCTCCTGAGTTTGGTGTCGATCTTAGCGCCGTCATTGGCCTCGACCGCCCAAGCCACGGAATTACCTGGACAAACCATTACCAACGAGCCCTCCAAGAATGTCGGGGTCGTGCTCGCCGAAGATCGCGTTTCGGAATTGATTACGACGAGTGGTCAAGCGGTCGTCACGAGTCAACCCGATGCATTACGAGCAGAATTGGGCGTCGAGGTTCGCGTGCGTGTGCTCACCCGCGCGCGTGAGGAATTGTCGCTCAAAATCGCCAAACTTTCCCAGGCCCTAAAAGGGTTGGGCCGGGAAAACCTCACCCTACAAACGTCGCAGCTCGATGTTTCTCCTTTGTTTGCCGAGGCAATCGAGGGGAAAGTGCCGAAGCTCGTGGGATATCGGGCTCGAAGCACGCTGCTTGTGACGTTGCAAGATGTCGAGCCATTGAAAATCGGCAAAGAAGCTGCGCTCGTCATCGATACGGGGGTCAATGCGGGAGCCAACATCGTCGAAGGGTTGTCGTTTTTTCTGACGCACCCGGAACGAGCTCGCGCGAAGGCGCTCGAATTGGCCGTTGTCGATGCCGAACAACAAGCCAAGGTAATGGCGACGTCGACGGGTGTGCGGGTGGGCCTCGTGCACGACATCAGCAGCGTGCCCGAGCGATCGGGCCCGATTCTATTCCGTGACGATTTGGCATTACGCGCTCTTCCGGACCTCGAGCCTGGCAATATCACGACCACGGCGAACGTCGTGGTTCGATATCACTTCACGCGCCCATGATGGTCATTCGTTGAATTGATTTGTCCATCCAGGGCCGGACGCATCGTGAACGGTTCTTTCCCGAACCGACTTCGTAATCGATTACAAGCCTGAAGAATGCTCGGCCGGGAAATGATGCGCTGTTCGAGGGCTCGTTTACCTGGAAAATCCAATAACAAAAGTCCGATGAACATCGTCAAAAGGCCCTGTCCTGGCACGCCTGGCAAAGCCATGACGAACCCGAAAATCACCAAAGCCACGCCCACGAAATTTTTGGCAAATGTGAGCAATGCGCGTTGCCATTGCGGACGATGGGAATGGTCCGTCACTGGACGGAATGGGTCGAAATAATTGGCCGGCATTTGGACGATGATGAGCCCCCCTACGAGAGAGCTCACGACGAGGCCGACGATGAAAATGGCGAGGCCGAGGAGAATTTGAGTTTGGTGAGTTATGAAGAATTGGGAAATCATGAGATTGTCTCGGCGTGGAAATCAGCGGGTGGGACACCGTAGCGCCGGACGGGATGGGGGCAAGGGTTGGGGCTGAAATTGGCCGAACACGAGCTGGCGGGGTTAGGGGACCGACGACCACAATTTGTGGAAGACGAGGCGGTGCGCTCTCGACGCATTGCCCATCGGAACAATCAAGAATGGGCCGTCGCTGGCGCCCCGCCTCAAAAATCAGGACCGCATTCATTATTTCGGTCCGTCCCCGTCGATATGCATTATGCTAACAAACGGGAGGTCATGTGGGAGTGGTAAACGCAGCGGAAGAATCGACGGCGGATTTCTATGTCAATAAACATCGACTGCGCTTCGTACCACCAGATATCATGCGCGTTTGGTGGAATGGCCCATGCACCCGCAACGACTTCGAGCGCATTTTCGAATATGGCGAACACTGCATGGGAAATCGAAAGCACTTCGTGCTTGCGGATTTTTCCCGATTGCAAACGATCGACCAACAAACGCGAAAAGAAGCGGTCGAAGATCATCGGGTCAAACGTGTGGCCGGTTTAGCTATCATTGGAACGACATTTCATATGCGTGTTCTTTTGGGCTTCATTGCAAAAGCCGTAGAATTTTTCCACCCTGAAGACCACGGACACACACGTTTCTTTGCGACAGACGCAGAAGCTCTTCAATGGATTGCGCAAGAGCGAAAACGTTTAGGGTTGTAGAATGCAAGATATCGCAAACTGGAGCGCCATTTTGTAATTTCATGGTGTTTTTTTCCAGCGCATCAATCCGGCATTGCCGGCCTTCGCGCTGCTACGCGCTCACCCCAATTGTCGAGCACCCCGGAGTACGTTGACGAGCTTTACGTTGTGAAATGGCTTGCTCAGGAATTCATCCATGACGGAGGCCAGACCTGCACTGCGCTCCACGGTGCAGGTGAATGCCCGCAAACATGGGCAAGTTCCGTGCCGATTTGCCGTTCTCCTGCCAGAAATCGGTCATGTTGACGTCCGAATTACCAATATTTGCGAGAAGAACGGCTTTGTTGAGAGGTACATGACGGAAAATTGCCGACAGAACGGCTTTGCAGACGAGCGAGCGTCGGAATCCTGCGGCGAGAACGCGCATGTGGATGAGTGATTTGGCGTAGGTGTGGCGGCAGAACGGCTTTGTAGATGCGTGAATCGCGCATGTCTGACGGGGGATTGGCGTTTCGGGGAGGCGAGCGGGCCCGAACAGGGGTCGACAAAGGCTGTGTTTAATCGTTTATCTGGCCGAGGCGGCAACGATTAAGTCTTACTTAAATGATCACATGCCAATCGATCCCAAATCTACAATATCCCCAAATCCCCAATACCCTCCACGCTCCAGCCCACTTCAAAATTATTTTCGCGCTTCTCGAGCTATCCAACTCATCTTGTAAAAGTCACCTTCCCAACCACCCATTTCTCCGCCAAACTCACCCTCAATGATCGACCAACTCAAAACGTTTTTCCAGGAACGCGAAACCGCCGCCATTACGCTCCTCGAAAAATTGGTCCTCCAAAATTCGTTTACCGAAAATCCCCAAGGCGGCGCGATCGTCGCGGATATACTCGCCGCGGAATTACGATCCATTCCCGGCATCTCGGACGTGCGTCTGATCCCGAGTGATCGATTCGCGCCCCACGTCGTCGCCGTCGCCCATGACGCCCCGACAGATTTCATCGGCCTCGTCGGACACCTCGATACGGTTTTTCCTCCTGGAACCTTCGAAGGGTTTCGCCGGGACGGTCACCTGTTGCGAGGACCAGGTGTGCTCGACATGAAAGGCGGGCTCGTCGTCGTGCTCGAAGCACTACGCGCCCTCGCACACGTGGGTGCCCTGGCGAGTTTGCCTTTGCGGCTCGTCATTGTTTCTGATGAAGAAGTAGGATCACCGGAAGGTCGATTCGTGATCGAACGAGAGCTCGAGGGGGCGCGCGCAGCGCTCGTGTTCGAAGCGGGGCGCGCAGGTGATGCAGTGATCACGGCGCGTCGAGGGACGGGAAGTGCACGGGTTGTGGCGACAGGTCGCGCGGCGCATTCGGGAAATGCACATGCCGAAGGAGCCAATGCCATTCGCGCTTTGTGTAGGTTTGTCGAGTACGCCGAGGGGCTCACCGATTATGCGCGAGGGGTGACGGTGAACGTGGGCATCATTCGCGGAGGCACGTCGAAGAACACCGTGCCGGATCATGCGGAGGCGCTGATGGATCTGCGGTACGAGCGACTCGTGGATGGAGAAGCATTGGTGCAAGCGCTGGAGGAAGCGGCAGGTCGCGCAGCGATTGCGGGGACGACGGTTTGCGTGACGAAACAAATTGCGCGTCCGCCACTGGAAAGATCGGAAGCGAACGTGGCGCTTTATCGCGCATATGCAGAATGTGCGCGTGAGGCTGGGCTTGGCGATGCCGAAGCAGGTTTGATTGGTGGAGGATCGGATGCGGCGACGACGGCGGCATTGGGAATTGCCTCGATCGATGGTCTTGGTCCGCGAGGTGCGGGATTTCATACGCATGACGAGCGGATGGAAGTGGCGACGCTGATGGTGAAATCCGAGGCACTGGCGAGATTTCTTCTGAAAAATATGCGTACTTGACGCGAAATTTGCGGATGAGATCTTGAGCGGCGGACGGGTATCTGCGATTCTTGGACACCATCGTGCAAATGTCTTCGAAGGTTTCTCTGCTTGTGGGGGCAATTGACCCGGCGAAGCGCATTTTGTGTGCACGATCCGGTGCATCGAGGGGGATTTCGTGAGCGCTCTTGGCGACGTCGGCGCAGGACACACGCTCGGGCGATACGAGTTGCTCGTGCCGATTGCGCAAGGCGGGATGGCGGTTGTCTGGGCCGCACGCATGAAAGGCACGCGCGGGTTTCAAAAGACCGTCGCCGTCAAAACCATGCTCCCCGAACTGTCGGAAGATCCGCAGTTCGAAGAAATGTTCTTGGCCGAAGCTGGTTTGGCCTCGCGTATCAAGCACCCACACGTTTGCGAGATTCTGGACCTCGGTGAACAAGACGGATTGATCTACATCGTGATGGAGTGGATCGACGGTGAGCCGTTGAGCCAACTCGCGCGAAGTGCCCGTCAAAAAGGTGGAATTCCGTTTCTGATCGCGCTGCGTCTCGTCCTCAATGCCGCACTTGGTTTGCATGCGGCCCATGAGCTCAAGGACGAAAATGGAGAACTGATCGGTCTCGTGCATCGAGATGTTTCACCTCAAAACATTCTCGTCACGTACGACGGCGTCGTGAAAATCGTCGACTTTGGTGTGGCCAAAGCGAGCACTGAATTGGCGAATGCGGCGACGAAAGATGGACAGCTCAAAGGCAAAGTGCCGTTCATGTCGCCCGAGCAAGCGCTTGGAAAAGACATTGATCGGCGTACGGATGTGTTTGCCTTGGGCATCGTGCTTTTTCAGTTGATCGCTGCGAAGCATCCATTCCGTGGCGACAACGACATGATCACGTTGCGCCGCATTTGTGATCCAGATCCAGCTCCTAGTTTGATGAGTGTCGTTCCGAGTTGTCCGCAAGCACTCAATGACCTTGTGGCCAAAGCGCTCGCGAAGGATGTGAACGATCGATATGAATCGATGTCCGAGTTTGCCCGGGCCGTCGATCGTGCGATTGCCGAGTTGAAATTGCAAGGTTTGCCCGACGAAGACGTGGTTGGGTTCGTCAAGGGCATGCTTGGCGAGCGCGCTGAAAAACGGCGCACGGCGATTCGTGAAGGCATCAAGACGGCCGATGAACGGGCCGAACAACGGCAACAAGAGAAGGCGCAACAAGATGCCGTGCTCGCTCAATTGCGGGCTGCTGGTGTCGCCACGCCATCGAACTTGCCACCGCCGCTGATGTCGATCCCGCCGCCTCCGGCGAGCAGCATTTCGAGCATTCCGCCGCAAGGAACGTCGTCATCGTCTTCGTTGACGCACAAAGGAATCGTCGCGGATCTCGACGCGCCTGCCGCAAATACGGGAAAGAAAAAGTTTGCCGTCGTCGCGTTTGGCTTGGTGGGACTCGCAGCTATTGGTGCGGCGGTTTTTCTTGGCACGCGTACAGCCCCGGCAACGGCAAATCCCTCGATTCCTGAACTGACAACGTCCGCCACCACAATGCCGACGACCGTCGCTACGCCCACGGTCAAGCAAGCAGTTGCACCTCCGCCCACCACTCCGCCACCGGCCGCATCAGCTTCTGCCTCGGCGAGCAGCAAATCGGGTTCGTCTCGGACAACCGTTCCGGTCACCAAGTCCACGGGCACCACGAAAACCGGAAACGACAACTTGCCGCGCGTTCGAGATCCAGGCTTCTAATACTCCTCCGCCTTTCGTTCATTGTGCTTGGCGAGGCTCGATTTCTCGGCATCCGCGGCGCCGAGAAATCAAGCACTCCCAAGCGGCGGGTCACAGGACTTGGCGGAGTAGTTCTAAACAGCCGATCCGAATCGTTGGCTCCCCAAAGGTCGTTCCGGACGCACGCTCAACCAAGCACGACCATCTTCAAGTACCGACCTTCACTCCACGCCGCCAGTGTCGGGTGGTCAGGCGCATGACTATGAATTGAAACGACCGACAAATCATCGCGCCCTAGTGTTTGCGCATCGAGCGTCCCGACAAACTCCTCCATCGAGATGTGACTCGAACACGAAGCCGCACACAAAACACCTCGCGGATGCAGCACGCGTCCAAGCGCGGCGTGCAGCTTGCGATAGGCGCCGAGAGCTCGAGGTTTTGTTTTTTCGTTGGGCGCAAAGCTCGGCGGATCGGAGATGACGAGGTCGTATCGATCGCCACGACGTGCAGCCGCATCGAGAAATGCAAACGCATCTGCAGTGACGAAGGCGTGAGCCGAGGGGTCGAGTTTGTTTTCGCGAAAGGACCTTTGAGCCGAGGCATGCGCGCCGCTCGCTACATCGACGGACGTGACCTGTTTGGCGCCTCCAAGAGCCGCCGCTACGGAAAAACCTCCCGCGAAACTGTACAAGTTCAGCACACGTGTGCGTTCGCGACCGAGGGATCGGATGAGCAACCGATTGTCGCGTTGGTCGAGGAACGCGCCTGTTTTTTGCCCATGCGCGAGGTCCACTTCCATCGCCATGCCGTGCTCGTACACGATCAAACGATCAGGTGGCTCGATACCGGCCAACGTTCGCGTGCGTTTGTCGCCAGCTTCATCTCGAGCTCGCCGCAACACCAGGCTCGTGATGCCGCGTGACGCCAAGGTCTTGAAGAGTGGAGGAACGAGCGTATCGAGCCAAGAAACCAGGTGTTCGCCATCGAGGCGCACGACGGCGACGTGTCCGTATTTGTCGATGACCATGCCGGGCATGTGGTCACCTTCGCCATTGCAGAGACGATACGCGGTGGTGTTTGGAGTGATGAACACGTCGCGACGTTGAAATGCGCGCTCGAGGATGGCGAGAAGTCGTGGGGCATCGAGCGGGCCTTCGAGCGCGAATACGCGGGCGGCAATGGGGGAACTCGCGTCGTAAAGGCCCACGCCGAGGGGCGCGTTGTCTTCATCGACGAGGGACACGACGGTGCCAGAGTCGACGTCAGGCGGATGCACGAATCCTTCGCGATAGACCCAAGGATGCCCGCGGCGCACGGAACCAGCTGCGGATCGGGTGAGGCGAAGCGCTCGAAGATGAGGTTTGGAGGGGCGCACTTTCACGAGGATGGCGCAAGGGTACTCCGAGCTGCTCGACGACGCACAACGAGTGCGAAACGATTTTTCGAGACAAACGTCGCGCTTTCCAGAAATGGCTCGCCGTCGAGCGACTACACTAGGCAGTATGAGTCATCGCGCATTCTTCGTGGGTTTGGGCTTTGCTTCAGCGATTGCCGCCGGTTGCGCCGAAGGCACTGAGCTTCCGTCGACGTCTTCGACCGGATCGATTTCGAGCTCGTCGAGTTCGGGAACAGGAGGTAGTGGCGGGATCGGGGAAGAAGAAATGATTCCCGAGCCGGACGGTCCTTCCAAACTGACGATCGTCAATGGCGTCAATGATTACGACGCGATTCGATTGTGTTTCGTTCCGTGGCCGAATGGCGGCGATACGCCGGCTTTTCCAGCAGACTCGAAAGGACTCGCGTTTGCTGCGCCGTCGGTCCTCGATTTGGCATCGGGGGTGGTGCCCAAAGGAACCGATGTATTTCTGCACGTCATTGCGGGCAATCTAGGTAAAACCAATGGCCAAGGATGCGCGGCCATTACTGGCGGAGCGCTCGATCCTGATGTTCTCGTCGTTCCTTTGGCCGTCATTCCTGCGTCGGCCTTCGAGGCTCCGCGCAGTTTGCTTTTGGTGCCTCATGGTTGTTTAGGAGGACCGGATCACGATGATCCCAAGAAAGAACAGGTATGTGGAAAGGGGTATACGATCGATACTCCAACGCCGGGATTGTTGGCTGCGGGTATGTCGCGCATCGTCGAGCCGGACGTTTTGTCGTTGCAAGCGGCGCATGCGGTCGTAGCGATGCAGAAAATCGATATTCGGATCTTGTCGGGTGCTCAAGGTGGCCCGGAAGGAAACATTGCGCCGGCGTTGACGCTCGGGGCAGTCGGCAAAATCCCACCATTTCGTGAATTTGCAAAAGCAGATTTGGGCCCGATTGGCGCAACGAACATTCTCACGGTGCCGACGGGAAATTCAAATCCGACATCCACGATACTCTTGCAAGAGGGGCTCAGTCGTGGAGGCATCCCCGAGGCGGAATTGAAAAATGGGCAGTCGTACACGTTGGTTGCTGTTGGTTCGCCGCCGGGGGTCATGGCGGGAGGATTTTGGCATGCATTGACGTGGACGGTCGTGCGTGCGGATCCGTGATCAATCGGATTTTTCGGCGCGGTCGAGGAAATTGCCGGAATACACGTACCAAACGCCATTGCTGCCGCGGATGAGGGTTTTTTGGAAAACGGCGGTATGGGTTTTTCGCAATGCAAAAAAGAGCACGAGGTAAAGAATGGCTCCCAGCAAGCGGATGAGGACGAAGGCGACGATGCTGACGATTTGTGCCCATTGTGGCCAGGACGTGAAATGGGCTTCGACTTCGACGATGGCGACATCGTCTTCTTCGCGGAGCAGCACGGCGCGTTTGATTTGCATCGTGCGCATTTGCGCATTACCCGGGCGCGCGAAGGTTTGCGTGTAATCGCGCAGATCTTTGGGAGTGCGTTGTCGAAACGAACCTTCGCCGACGGGCATGTCGCCCAGAACTGGAGGTTCGACGGTTTCTTCACGCGCTGTTGGGCATAACGTGGCCCAAGAATATCCAAATCGACCCAGTGAAATGCCCCTGAGAAAGTACTTGAGCGTTTCTTCTGGGGGTGCAGCGGCGTCGCGTGACGGAAACCGAATATCGACCACGACGAGAATCACCGTGATGAGGACAATGAATCCGGCGAAAACGCCCATGATGATTTGTATTGCTTCCGTGACGAATGACTTATCTTCAGACAACACGATCGCCGTCGCAACCAGGACGAGTACGGTGAACACGACGAACCCAATCGTGGCGCCGCGTAATCGCCCGCCGGCTTCTTTTCGATCATGTGCGACAGCTTCGGCATCCGCGAGGTGCTCGTTGAGGCGCGTGATGGCCTCTTCAATGGCTCCCGAGCGGCTTTTCTTCTTTTTGCTCCGCTTTTTCGGCGCAGCATTCGAAACGTCCGTTTCAGGTGGGGCATAGGGATCGAATTCATCCATCGCGCGAATTCAATCACGAACGACTGCACGCGGCTAGTGCTTTACGCTTGACCACGCGTCCTGCAGCGACGAAAGTCGGCTCATGAAACGTGTTTCGCTCAACATCGATCTTGGCGAGTTTCCTGACGAACCGGACGAGCTGTATTCACTCGCCACGATGGTCAACATCGCATGTGGGGGACATGCGGGCGATCGCGCGAGCATGCAAAAAGCCCTACGATTGGCACAAAAAGCAAATGCCCGGGTTGCTGCCCATCCGTCGTATCCCGATCGCGCGGGGTTTGGCCGGAAAAGCTTGAATCTGCCAGTCGACGAACTCCAGCGATCCGTACGCGACCAAATGTCCGAACTGATGAGCATTGCCCGGGATGTTGGGGTGACGATTACCGCGGTCAAACCGCACGGTGCTTTGTACCATGACCTCCAGACGTCTTCGGTTCTGGCCGAAGCATTTCTTGAAGCAATGGCCTCTTTGTTCGATTCTTCCGTCTCCGTCGTCGTGATTGCTGCCCCGATGCGTTCTCTTCTCAAACACGCGCACGCGCGCGGCCGTGACTATCTTCGCGAAGGTTTTGCGGATCGAACCTATTTGCCCGACGGGAGCCTTTCCCCTCGTACGCAGCCCGATGCTTTGCTGACGAATCCCGCAGCGGCCGCAGCCCAAGCGTTACGTTTGGTTGAGACGAACCAATTCGATACTTTGTGCGTGCACGGCGACACGCCCAATGCCTTGGCCGTGGCCCGTGCCGTGCGCGAAGCTCTCGTAAATGCCCAAGCGCTCGATGGAGGTTGATTCGTCATGGCAATACGTTTTTTTCGTTATGGCCAAGAGGCCCTTTACATTGATTTGGATCTGCAAGATGCTCCAAATAGAGCTTTACGAACGCATGCAGTAGCTCATGTTTTACGGGATCTTTTTCCCGATACCGAGATCATCGTTGGCGGAGGCGTTCTCGTCGTGGTGGGTTATGTGCCCGAAAATGATCTCGTCATGACATTACGAGAAGCAACGCAGCATCGAATTGCCAGTTTTGCCCATCAAACGCATGTTCTTCCGGTCGTTTTCGATGGTCCAGATTTGGAGGACGTCGCGAAAGCGGCACGACTTGGACCGACGGAAATTATCGAATCGCTGGTGACGACGGATTTTGTCGTCGAATTGATTGGTTTCTTGCCCGGTTTTGGATACCTCGGCCCTCTTGATCCGCGCCTTGTAGTACCGCGTCGCGCGGCCCCACGTCCACGCGTGCCCGCGGGAAGTTTGGCCATTGCCGGTGGGTTTGCCGGAGTGTATCCATTTGTGTCTCCAGGTGGTTGGCACCTGCTCGGGCGCAACCTGGGCCCTGCTTTATTCGATCCGCACCGAGAAAAACCATTTTTATTGGCCCCCGCGGATCATGTGCGCTTTCGGGCGCTCGCGTCCGAGGACGTTTTGCCCGCCGAACCTATGCGGGAAATCGCGCCCAAGGTCGTGGTGAATGCTCCTGCGTTTGTCGTGGAAATCGCCCCAGCCTGCGCCACGATTCAAGATGCAGGTCGTCAAGGTCGCTTGCATTGCGGAATGCCTCCATCAGGGCCACTCGATCCAGATACGTTTGTTCGGGCAAACCTGGCTGTAGGCAATGAACCTGGCGAAGCAGCGCTCGAAATTCCGCTTGGTCGATTCGTGTTCCGGGCGAAAGGAACCCTCACGATATCGCTCGATGGTGAGGCGCCGATTCGATTGTCCGATGGTGAGCGATTCGAGATTCCGGAGCATGTCCGTGCGGTGCGTTATTTGGCATTTCGTGGAGGAATCGACGTGCCGTCCGTTTTGGGATCGCGGGCGACGTTGTTGGTGGCCAAGGCGGGTGGTTTTTTCGGCCGACCTTTACGCAAAAACGACGTCGTGGAAATAGCCGATCGCATTGGGCGCGATGTGGCGCATTCGCGAGAAACTGGTCCAGAACCAGCCGATAACGTCGACCTCGTCATTGACCCAGGACCGCATCAGGATCGATTTTCGTCGTCGGCGCTCGAAATGTTATTGACCTCGACGTATTCCATTTCGACGCTGGCCGATCGCGTTGGCGTGCGGCTCGATGGCCCCAAGATTCCGCGGGTGGGAGGTGATTCTGCATTACCAGTGCCCATGCTTCGCGGGGCGATTCAAATCACGACGGATGGAACGCCCATCGTGTTTGGCCCCGATCATCCGACGACGGGAGGATATCCGGTTTTGGCGGTCGTGCGGCGGACGTTTTGGGGGAGTTTGGCACGGCAAAGACCCGGGAAAACCGTTCGGTTCGTATTGGGTCAGTGAAAAGTTATTCGTGCCCACCGTGCCGCCAATGATGCAATCATGCTTCATGATGACGCACCGCCATCGAGCGACCCTACGCCCGTTTTCGAGGAGCTGATCATGAGAATTTCACGTTTTCTTGGCTTCGATCGTCGTTTCATCCCCGTTCACCTGTGCCTGCTCACCGCTGCATTGTCTCTGGCTGCATGTGGCCCAGACGAACTCCCTTCATCAGGATCCTCGACTCTTGGCGATTCAAGTTCGTCGTCGAGTTCTTCTACGGGTTCTTCTTCCAGCGGCGCAGGCGGGCAGGGAGGTCAGGGGGGTCAGGCGGCCACCGTCATGAGCGTTTTGGATGAACTTTCGGCCGACCTCGAAGGGACCCTGGACAAATATGCGGCGCTCGATGGCTGGCCAGTGCTCGTCGAAGATGGATTTTTGTTTGTCTCCACAAACTTGAATCTCGATTTGGTCGCTGGCGATCATGACAGCTGGGCTGGTACAACCATGAACATTCAGGGGAATTTTCGGTGGGCTCACCTGAAAGTTGCTTATGGCACGCGGTACAAATTCACCGACAAAACCACATGGATCGCGGATCCATGGGCGCGCTCGTATACGTACGACGGCAATGGCGAAATGAGCCTCGTCAGGCCCATTGCGGCGCATATCGATCGATATTTTCGAGTAGGCGACGCGCAAATGCCCGATCGGCCTGTGCACATCTGGGTTCCTCTAGAAAAACCCACCCACGTTCTTTACGTGCACGATGGGCAAAACCTCTTCGACCCGAAAGCTCCTTATGGCGGGTGGGCTCTGCAAGACAGTGTTCCTCCCGCAATGATGCTCGTCGGGATCCACAACACCGGCACAGGTCGCATGTTCGAGTACACGCATGTGGAAGACATGATCGATCTCGACAACGACGGGGTCGATGAAGTTTGGGGCGGCAAAGGCGATGCATACGCAGATTTCGTCAACACGACCGTGCGCAAACTCGTTGCGGATCGTTACGGTGAACCAACCAAAGTCGGCACCATGGGGTCGTCGCTCGGAGGACTCATCAGTCTGCACATTGCGGATCGTTTTCCCGGACAATACGCCTACGCCGCGAGTTTGTCGGGTACGCTGGGGTGGGGCAAGATTGGCGCAACGTCGAAAAACGAAACAATGATCGAGCGCTACAAGGCGCATGGTCATCGCGCGACGGTGCTGTACATCGATGCGGGCGGAGGGGATCCGGCATTGTCGCAAGCAGCCAACGAAGCGCAGTGTGTCGATAATGATGGTGATGGCATCAAGGACGACAACGAGATCGGCGACAACGCGTGCGAGAATGCGCAGATGCGCGACACGCTCGTGGGTGTTGGTTACCAGATCGAAACGGACCTGTATCACTGGTGGCAGGCTGGCGCGCAACACAACGAAGCCGAGTGGGCCGCGCGGGTGAACGTGCCGTTTAGTGTCTTCGCCGGGATGTGAGAGACGCAAAAAGTTCGTCTCGACAATCAGTGCTTGAGCGAGATGTCGGCGAGCGCCATGCGTGCATCGTTGATGTACGAACTATCTGGGAAGCGGCGGATGAAGCCGCGGAGCGTCGTCTTCGCGTCGTTCCACGCTTGAATGTCGATGAGACACTCGCTCAGGAGGAACATCGCATCATCGACGACTTCCCGATCGGGAGAGGCTTCCGAAAGCTGCATCAAGATCGGAATCGCATCGCGTTGTCGGGACAATTTTCGATACGCGCGGGCGAGTTGCAAACGAGCTGAAGGCACGTGCGCGGCGCTCTCCTTCAGCCGGATCGCATCTTCGAACGCAACGGCTGCTTCGTGCCATCGACCGGTGCGCAGATGATCGAGCCCGTTCTGGTAACTCTTCACGCCGAGGTCCGCACGCGCAGCATCCACGGCATCGGTGAAAAACGCGACCTCGGCCCGGGAGAGCGGCTCTTTCCGCAACGCTTCGAAGCCCTCGATGATCTCTTGTTTTCGTCCGGCGCGGACCAGTTCGTAAAACGCTGCCGCCGCTGATTCAGCGCGTACGCGATCATCGGCGCGACGTTGGATCTCCTTGATGTCGTTCTCGAGCTTCGTGACCTTTTCTTTCGCCGATCTCGTCTCGGCTTGCACGACATCGATCCGTGCGTCCCACGCGAGTTTGACGACGACGACGACGACGATGACGAAGAGCAGGTTTGCCCCCGCGCTGTTCCAGATGGCGCGACTTTCGAATGCGATCTGCCGTTTGGAGATGGTCTTGAGGTCGGCAGCGAGCGCGTTCGTCAGGTTGTTCGTCTTGATGACGAGTCCCCGCGATTCAACGATTTCTCGCTTGATTTCCCGCAGTTCGTCATCGAATCGATCCATGGTTTCGTCGCCGCCTCGTGCACCGCATCTTTCGCTGTGCTAATGGGCGCCGCAACAAACGTCCCAAGAAACGGTATCAGGAACGCCCACCATGGCCACAACAGATGACATCAAAAAAGGCCTCAAAATGATGATCGAAGGGATCAAAGACCCCTTCATCGTCGTCGAGGCACAGTTCGTCAAACCCGGCAAAGGTCAAGCTTTCACCCGCATGAAGGCGAAGAACATGGCCACAGGGGCGGTTCTCGAACGAACCATCAAGAGCGGGGACACGGTGGAAGTTGCGGACGTCGAAACGCGGCCGATGCAGTACATCTACCCCGAAGGTTCCGACTTCGTGTTCATGGATGCCGGCACTGGCGAGCAGATCACGATCGAAGGGGACAAGATCGGTGATGACTCGCGGTGGCTGAGCGACGGCATGAGCATCAACGTGACTTTGCATGAAGGCAAAGCGATTGGTGTCGACCTTCCGGCCAACGTCGTCTTGCAAATCACGACCTGCGAACCGGGTGTGAAAGGCGATACGGCCAGCGGTGCAACCAAGCCCGCAACGCTTTCCACGGGTGCCGTCATCAACGTTCCGCTCTTCGTGAAAGAGGGCGAATGGGTCAAGGTGGACACCACCGAAGGCAAGTACCTCGAACGCGTGAATCGCTGAATTTTCCCGCACAACGACGTCTTTCACGTCGATACGTGGCTTCGCTGCTGCGCCTTTCGACCCACGCCCGCACGTGCTTAGATCATGATGCGCATTCGCATGTGAGGTCGCTGGTTTGTCCAAAGCCGTGCCCAAATTCAATCAGCTGGTCGAAGGAGTCGACTTCTATAAAGAAGGCGGAAAAGTCGTCTTCACGTCCGTCTACCACCTGAAACGCGGCTACTGCTGCAACTCGAAATGCCGCCATTGTCCCTACGGATTGGGCGTGCCCACAGCGATCCACATCAACATCCAGGGCCTCCCTAAATCCCTCCCGATCGTCAAACCCATCGAGCCACCTGCTCCAGAAGACGAGAGCTGAGAAATCGGCGCCTTTCTTCGTGTTTTTCCCAGCCGTTCGTTACAAACAAAGCATTGGCCGAGTCGTTCGCCTTACCCGTCCTGGTACGCGGCGCAGAGCCTAGTTTGTCTAATCAAACCAACGCAGGTTTGTCCGTCACGCGAGGAGTGTTTCGATGCGAGCAACTCATTGGATCATCGCTGCGGTCACGGTCATCGTGGCCATCTGGACTGGGTGTGATTCCGAGACGAACACGTCCACCACCTCGAGCACTTCGAGCGGTAGTTCGAGCTCGGGATCTTTGTGCGTTGGAGTCGGCGTCGATGTGTTCAAAGGCGATTGCGGACTTTGCGCCAATGATCATTGCGTCAAGGAAATCAGCGCTTGTAACGTCAAGAATTCCGCGTGTGCCGCCAAGGGTTGCGCCGAGTGCCTCATGGGCGTCAACACTTCGTGCACCGAAAAGAACACCCCGTTTGTCGATACCGCGTACGAGTGCCTCCTGACAAACTGCAAAGCGTCATGCTTCCCGTTGCCGGACGAATTGGCCTGCGGTTCGGATGTTTCGACAGCCGTGAACACGCCTTCCGGAGGCGCGTGTGGCAAGAACTTGGGCGAGTGCAATCCGGTCACGAACAGCCCTTGTGACACAGCTATGGGCTTCGCATGCGACGTCGCCATGACGGGCGCCAACATGTTCTCCTGTTACGGTCCGCCAAACACCGCAGGGTTGTGCGAGCCTTGTGATGGCTCTTCATTTTGCGTGCCCGGCACGACGTGCATCGATACTTCCGTTGGAGCTCGTTGCGCTCGCTTTTGCTGCGCCGATGAAGACTGCGGCGCGCAAGGCAAATGCCTCATCGAGTCGGCGAACGTTCCGGTTGGCCTTTGCATCCCTGTCGGATCAGGCAGTGGTGGCGGAGGCGGAGGTGGTGCTGGAGGCATGGGCAGTTCGAGCTCGAGCAGCGGCATGGGCGGAGCAGGCGGAGCGGGTGGCGCAGGCGATATGGACGCAGGCGCGGATCCCGACAGCGGTTCCAATCCCGCAGATGCAAGTGCCGACAGTGGCGACGGCGGCTAGGTCGTTCACGTCTTTTTTCCGTGTAGATCCGCGCTAGCGTGCTTGCGCCGTGTCCACTCTCGCGAAACCCAAGCTCCGCCTGAAGCATCGAGCCGCGTTGGCCCTTGGTTTCGCCACGTTCGTCCAGACGACAATCCTTGCAGCACAAAATGTTTCTCCAGACGATCGTCAGCAGCAAGCGCGCGCCGCGTACGAGACTGCGGAACGAGCGGCCTCCGAGTTGCGGTTTGTCGAAGCAGTAGACGCGTACGATCGTGCGATGAAGCTCGATCCAAGCGCGCCTTTCGTGCGTATCGCGCGCGCCCGCGTTGCGGATCTACGCGCCCATGCGGAAGGAAACTTCGTTCCCCTCGCGCGACTCGAATCCGTGCGCCGGAGTCTCACGACAACGCGCGACGACATTGATGGGTTGGCTCGAGATGCCGCCCAGTTTCCTGCAGGACGTGTGCGTTCCGAGGCGCAACTCGTCGTCGCCGAGGCGTATTGGCATCGGTTTGGCGCGCCAGACCTGGCCGCTCACGCGCTCGAAGCCGTGTTGGTCGATTCGTCTGCTGATCGGGTCACGCGCACGCTGGCCCTCGGGCAACTCGTGGCTCTCGAACGCGAGCGCGATCGGCTCGAAGCAGCGGCGCAGATTGTCGCGACGTACCCGGATCTATCGCCGACTTTGCGAGCGGAGATGGCGCGGCTCGTGCGGCGAGTGTGGCTCGGTCGGGTGGCAATGGTCGTTGTGGCCGCGGTGTTGTTGGTTGGAGTCTTGGCTGTGATTCGCGCCATCTTGGGGCATCGTCGTGATCCCGACTTAGTGCTCCGCGAGGTCGTCCGCCCTGCTTCCATGGCGTTTGCGCTTTACATGGCTGGTGCCGCATCGCTGCTCGTGCGTCTTCATGGCGAGGGCGATGTGCGGCCGTTTTTGTGGCTTGGCTTGGGGGTGTTGGCGATTGATGCGGCGGCTCGGGGATGGCGCATCGGGTTTGTCGACGAACGCAAGGTGGCGCGAATGGGCCGCGCGATCACGTGTGGCGTAGCGGTCGTGGCGCTGGCATTTTTGGCGCTTCAGTACGCAGACGCGGCTTATTTGGAGACGTTGGGATTGTGAGGCCGCGGGGTTTTTCATTTGGGGAACGGCTGGCGATTGCGTTTGGGTTTGGCTTGGCAATCAGCGTCCTCGCGTATGCGGCAGTGCGGATCATGGACGTCGTTTTATTTCCCGAACCCAATCCGGTCGTCGTCATTTGGACCGATCGCAGTCGCTTCCTTTGGCGGGCATTGATTGCGATGTACCTCGGCGGGGCGAGCGTTTTTGGTGGCTACAGTTTGGCAGTACGCAACCCCGAGGCCGCGCCCTTGTGGTTATCACGGGTCGTCTTGCTCGCCGGCGTTTGTTTGCTTGGACAAACCATGCTCGCTCCCTGAGTTTCGCGAATGGTTTGTCTAGCAATAACTTGGAACTCGTAGGAAAAACCGTTGCGGCCCGTCGTTCACGCTTCGATGAGCCCCGAGCGTACGGCGATGCGCGTCAGTTCGACGGCGCTTTTACAGCCGAGTTTTTGATAAATACGCACGCGGTGGGTTTCGATGGTTTTCGGGCTGATGGTTAGTTGCGCTGCAGCCTCGCGCGTCGATCGCCCGGCGGCCAAGAGGCGCAGGACTTGTCGTTCGCGGGCTGTGAGTGCGTCGAGCGCCCCCGATCCTTCGGGTACGGGTTTGCGCATGGCCCGGACGACCGCGCCCGCAATACGTTGGCTGAGCGGAGCTTCACCACGCATGACGCTTCGAATCCCCTCGACGACCTCCGCAACTTCAGCCGTCTTCACCAAATATCCCTGCGCTCCTGCCCGCAATGCTTCCGCGACGCGGTATTCATCGTGGTGAGCACTCAATACCAAAAGTCGCACCTGCCCGTGCCGGGCATGCAAAGTGCCCAGCAGCTCGATGCCGTCGCGATCCGGAATATCCAGATCCACGAGAACGACGTCGGGTTTGGCCGCGGGAATTTCATGCAATGCATCGACGGCCGTACCAGCTTGACCAACGACCGTCATTCCCAGTTCGGCACTCAATGCCCGCGACAAACTGTCACGAAGGACGGGATGATCATCAATGAGAAAAACCCGGATTGTGTTCGTGTCTAGCATGGGAGAAGCCACCCCTACGCGAATTGGGCCTCAGACCTGTCGCCGCGTCAAGCAACGTCCCTGTCAGCAAAATGCGTATCTAGGCATCAGGAAATTCCTGACCCACCGCGATACGGCCAAAAATCAGCCCAACCGGAATATTGGACCTCGACCGATCCCGGGAAGATTTTCCAGCGGGCGCGGATTTCACAGGTC
Source organism: Polyangium sp. (in: bacteria) (assembly GCA_035437985.1). Taxonomy (GTDB): domain Bacteria; phylum Myxococcota_A; class Polyangia; order Polyangiales; family Polyangiaceae; genus Polyangium. The sequence goes on from DAOMZH010000009.1 coordinate 32,902, forward strand.
GAGCGCCGATCGTCAATCCAATGGCGGTTTTTTCCGTCACTCGCCCCAAATAGTACACTCACTTTTTTACTTTTTCCCCCCGTAATCTCTTGTTGGTCGCGCATAAATTCATTTGATTTCAAACGAACGCGGCATGTTCGTATTGATGACCCCGCCGTACGTTTCGTACATGCACACAGCTACGGCACGCTTTTGGCCAGAACGACGCTCATGTTCGATCGGCCTACGACTTCACCGGCTGAGGTGCTTGGTACGACGGAGCGACTTGGTCTGGCGTATGAATTCGAGCGTTTGTTTCGGTTCATCGTGTGGAATGTGCCTTCCATGATGAACGGGGTGAACGCGGAATGTGGGCCAGATTTGCTCGACACCGCGGTTGTTCTTGACGAACTCCTCGGTCTCGGAACGCGTGTGGCCATCATTATGAGGAGCGACCTCATGGGGTGGTCGCAGGTCATTGATAGAATTTGTTGTGGCCATCGGCGGAAGCTCTTTTTCGTCGCGGAAAACGACGCGGCCGTGTTCGGTTTTGACCACCATGGCGCAACCATCGAGCTCGTGCGTCATGCATTTTCGGGTCGTACGCAAGCAATGAAGCTCTTGCTCGATCACGAAATTCATCCCTTGGCTATCGATCCGTCCGAAATGTTGGTGTTGAATGGTTTGTCCGAGGATCGCGCGACCCTGCCCGATGCTGATGCGGGTGTCGATTTGCAATGGCTACCCGGGTGCCCGGGCGCCATATCGCTGTCTTGTGAATTGGCGCAAACGCCGGCTATTTTGCGGCGCCAAAAAGCGCTCGAAGAACGACTGGGCCCATTTGCTCCGCCGATCGATGCCGCGTGGTCAATCGTCGAAAGCGGATTCGATGTCACGCGGGAACACGAAATCGAATCCATTTTGGCCATTGCGAATGGTTATGTGGGCGTCCGTGGTTCGATTGCCGAGGGGAGTGAAGTTTCTCGGCCCGCGACTTTTTTGGCAGGTCGGTTCGAGCAGTCGGCCGATGTCGCCCCCGTGCCGGAGCTCGTCATTGCCCCCGATTGGGGGCGATTGCGTTTCATGATTGACAACGAGCTTTTTTCTGCGGCGAGCTCGACGATGCAAAATCATCATCGGACGCTCGATCTTCGTCGCGGGGTTTTGTTGCGGGAAGGCATGGCGACGGGCAGTGGTGGGCATACGACCGCAATTCGGACGCTGCATGCCGCATCATTCGCGAGTCGGCATTTGTTGCTGGAATTCGTCGAGATTGTCCCCAAAAACTTTTCGGGGACGATCGTCATTGATGCCATTCTTTCGGGCGACGTAAAAAGTGAAAGTGGTGGAACGCATTGGAATCGATTCGAGGCTCGAGATTCGGAGCGGGGCCCGATGCTCATTGGAACGACCCATGGCGGCTTGCAACTCGCGCTCTGCTCGCGCACGCACGCAGTTGGGCATGACAATCCTATTTTGACGTGCAAGCGTGAATTCGGGCCGACTTGGGCCACGGAGCGATGTGAATTGCATTTGCGGATTGGTGAGCCGAGCGAGGTGCATCGCGTGGTGGGAATGCATTCGTCCTTTGATGATGGAGATCAGGTAACGCGCGACGTGACGTTGGACCAAGAATACGCGTCGGTGCCGTCGATGGCCTTGCTCGAAGCCCATGCGGCCGCATGGGCCGAGCGTTGGTGCCGGGCGAATATCGAAATCGACGGAGCGCCTAAAATCGAAAAAGCGCTGCGGTTTGGCATGTACCATTTGCTAGGCGCAGTGCACCCGACGGATTCTCGCACCTCGATTGGCGCGCGGGCATTATCCGGACAAGCTTATCGTGGGCACGTTTTTTGGGATACCGAGATTTTCATGTTGCCATTTTTTCAGCATGTATGGCCGGAAGCCGCGCGAACCTTGTTGCGTTATCGCTATAACACATTGCCCGGAGCGCGGCGGAAAGCGCAAAACCTTCATTATCAAGGCGCGCTTTACGCGTGGGAATCAGCCGATACGGGCGACGAAACGACCCCGACGGTGGTTTTGAATCCGTTTGGTGAAATCATCCCCATTCTGTCGGGGCTCGAAGAACATCATATCAGTGCCGACATTGCCTATGCAGTTTGGTCGTATTTGCGGGCATCTGGCGAGGAAGGAACGTTTGTCCAGGAAGGCGCCGAAATTCTCTTCGAAACGGCACGCTTTTGGAAAAGTCGCGTACAAAGAAAACGAGACGAAATGTTTCATATCGATCGCGTCATCGGCCCCGACGAATACCACGAGAGCATCGACGACAATGCCTTCACCAACTTCATGGCCCGGAAAAACCTCGTCGTTGCCGCGGAAATGGCGCGGAATGCGGGTCACGCCGTCGCTTCGGCGCTCGGAATCACAGCCGAGGAAATAACGCAATGGGAACACATTGCCCAACACATGTATCTCGGAATCGATGAGCGTTCGCTCGTCATCGAACAACACCGCGGTTTTTTCGGGCTCGAACACATTGATCTCGAAGCCTTTGCGCGACGCACGGCCCCCATGGACGTCTTGCTGGGTCGAGAGCGCACCCAAGCTTCGCAAGTCGTCAAGCAAGCCGACGTCGTGCAGCTCATCGCGCTCTTATGGGATGAAATCGATCCGCAAGTGCGCCGAAAGAGTTTTCTTTATTATGAGCCGCGCACGGCTCACGGCAGTTCGTTGTCTCCGGGCATTCATGCGTGGGTCGCGGCCCGCCTGGGGCTACTCGATCTCGCCGCACATTATCTCGAGCAAACTGCAGAGATCGATCTGGGCAACACGATGGGCAATTCATCGGGCGGAATTCACGCGGCGGCGATGGGGAGTTTGTGGCAAGCCGTCGTGTTTGGAGTGGCCGGATTGCGTCAAGATCCAGAAGATCCCAAGCGCGTGTTCGTCGAACCAAACCTTCTCCCCGGTATGCGCCATTTGGCGCTTCCCGTCACGATTCGGGGGTGTTTTCTCACGTTGCACATTTGTCGCGACGCAATCGAATTGCTCGTTCACGAAGGACCGGCTCCGATTGAAATGATCGTTCAGGCGCCTGCCGCGACACTCGTGTCCGTACGCGCCGAACCCGGGCGCGCGTATGTGAGTCGGCGCGTGAGCGAAGGCTTTTTGCCATGGGAAGAGAGGAACACATGATTCGGCACGTTTTGCCGGAACCAGAATCCGAGGCGAAACACGGCGCGCGTAGCGAACGTCGATCCTTGCGACCGAGGGTGCTCGTGGCGTTGCATGAGCGTGCGGCACCCGAGGAATCGATTGCAATGGGCCGCCTCGTATCCAGTATGTTGCAACATCCTTTGCATGGCGTGTTCGTCGCTCCATCACCGCCCGCTATGGTCGACCTACCGCGGATGTTGCAAATACCCACCCACGCGCTCGAGGGGCTCGTGCTCGAGATTGAAGAGGGCGAGCCTGCAGGGCGTTTGCTGGAATTATCCGACTCGCATCCCACCGCGTTTTTGGTCGTCGGAGCCGATACCGGAGCAGGCGACAAACTCGGAGTCGGGTTGGTCGCGACGCGCGCTATCGAAGAATCGAGCGCTCCGGTGCTGGTGGTTCGTCCGGGTGCAACACCAAAACTGCGGCGTATTCTCGTGCCCCTCGACGGTACGCCGAGCACTGCCAGTGCCCTCGAACCAGCAACCGCGCTGGCGCGTGCTGCCGGAGCATCACTCGACATCGTCCTCGTCGGCGAAGCGCAGCATCTGCCGGCACTCGAACACGGCACGATGTCGGTTCCGCAATACATCGATCAGGCGCATCACGAGTGGCCAGCATTTTCTGGTGAATTCGTCGAGCGGTTCGTGCACACGCTCGGACATTGTCCGTCCGATGTTCCTAGACGCTTTTTTTTGGGGGCCGGAGACCCAGGCGACGAAATTCTTCGTTATGCGAGCATGCTCGATTCGGATTTGGCCGTGCTCGTGTGGCATGGGTTGGCGAGTGCGCGGCACGGAGCCATTTTTCAGTCTGTCGTGCGTCAAGCGCCGTGTCCGCTCTTGATTCTGCGATCCCGTTAAATTGCGACCACGCAAGGACTTTCGGGCGGCAAGGGAACATGGGTGGTATCCTATGAACAGCAAACATGCCGGCACGCAAACTCGTCAGCCACGAATGTCACAAGCGTCTTTCACCCGAGGAGTTGTCCTTCAAAACCACCGATGATGTGGAACCCGTATCGGGCGTCGCGGCGCAAGAACGTGCTCTTGCCGCATTGTCCTTTGGTTTGGACATTCGCCATTCTCGTTTTCATGTCGTCGTCGTGGGACCTGCGGGTTCGGGCAGAACATTTTGCTCGCGTCAAGTCGCGCGGCGAATTGCTTCTACATTGGCGACTCCAGACGATATTTTGCTTTTGCCGAATCCAGGTCGTCCCAATGAGCCGACCGTGTTGACCCTGCCGGCAGGGGAGGGGCGACCATTTACTGGCGCGCTCGAAGATCTTTATGCCAAACTCCTCGAAGGTATTCGCGGCGCAACCGAAGGCGAAAGGTGGAAACAAGCTCGGGCCCGCGTACAAAGGCGCATCGAAGCAGAAGAAGCGAAACTCGAAGAAGAGCTGAAAACACACGCGCAATCATTGGGACTCGAAGTCACCCGGGCGGGACGTGAATTTCAAGTTGCCCCCATTGAAACAGAGAGCCCATCGAGCGAGGCAGTACGATCGGTCACGACAGCAATCGATGCATTCGAAGATCGCTTGGCTTCCGTGCAGGACGACGGCGATGCGGAATTACGCGCGGCTACGAAACAATTTTTGTGCGATGCCATAAAAACCTGTTTCGTTCCGGTGCGTTCCCGATTCGAATCCCGCCCGGAGCTCATCGCGTTCTTGACGGATGTCGAAGCCCTGGTGACCCGACAAACCCGCCGCATCGTGGACGAACCTGGCGGAGACGAAGCTCCGACGCTCGTTCGTGGGGTCGTTGTACCGACGTTATTGACCGAGCATAAACCAGGTTCGGGTGCGCCCGTGGTCGAAGTGCCATATCCGACTTTACCTGCTCTTTTTGGGCGAAGTCACGCGCCGCCGGATACGGGAACACCGCCAGAACCAGGTTTTGCCGTTGCGGGGGCATTGCATTTGGCCAATGGGGGATTTTTGATTCTCCCGGCCAATGCCCTGGTGAAAAACGAAGCGCTTTACGAACAACTCAAAGCGTGTTTGTTGGCGGGCAAGTTCATCGTTCCAGAACACAATCCGACGTATTATCGCGGAACGAGTGAAGAATTGCTTTTTCCGCCCATGCCGCTCGATTTGAAAGTCGTGCTCATTTCGGGTCCGGAGCTTTATCAGGAATTGCACGACGCCGATCCGGAGTTTTCACAACTCTTCAAAGTGCAAGCTCGTTTCGATGGCACAATGCCGCTCGGCGCTGCGCTGGCGACGTATCCGTCATTTTTGGCGGACGTCGTTCGTGAACGGCGCCTTTTGCCACTTACGAACGACGCGGTCGCCGAACTCTTCTTTTATGGAGGAAGGCAAGCAGAGAGTCAGCGCAAAGTGACGGCAGAATTGGGTTTGCTGGCGGAAGTGGCGACTGAAGCGAGTTATCGGGCGCAAAGGAAAAACAGAACATTCGTCGATGGCGCGGAAATTTTGGCTGCGCTCAGCGCTGCCCAACGGCGAAGTGACCATTTTCGCGATCAGGTGCACGAGCTCTTGGCGGATGGAACCATTCGCATCGAAGTCACGGGCAAACGTATTGGACAAGTCAATGCGATTTCCGTGCTCAGCGACGGGCCCGTCACGTTTGGCCGTCCGTGCCGCGTTACCGCTGTGGTTTATCCGGGAACCGAAGGACCGGTGAACATTGCCCGAGAAGTCGAAATGAGCGGCCCATTGCATTCGAAAGGCGTGCTCGTTTTGTCGGGTTTCTTGTCGTTGCGTTTTGCGCAAAATCGCCCATTGTCATTCGGGGCATCACTGGTGTTCGAACAGACGTACGAACCCGTGGATGGCGACAGTGCCTCGACGAGCGAATTATTTGCGTTGCTTTCGGCGCTCAGTGGATATGCGTTGCGGCAAGATTTGGCTGTGACAGGTAGCGTCGATCAACAAGGCAGCGTGTTACCCGTGGGCGGTCTCAATGAGAAAATCGAGGCGTTTTACGATTTGTGTGCGGCCAAGGGTTTGACTGGAGAACAAGGCGTGCTCATTCCCGCGACGAACCAAAATGCATTGATGCTTCGATCTGACGTCATTGACGCAATCGAGCGCGGTCAATTTCACGTGTACGTGATCAGCACGGTCGAAGAAGGGATCGAGTTGCTCGCGAGTTCGCCTGCTGGGGAAGCCGACGAACGCGGTCATTATGCATCGGGTACCGTTTTTGGGGCCATCGAGCAGCGCCTCGAACGGTATTTCAAGACGATGACCGAAATTGGTCGTTCGCGCTGAAATTCAATTCACTTATGGTCCCATCGCAATCCGACGTTCACTTGGCGGAATCCGCCGGTGTGAATGCCGTCGGGCAAACGCGTGGCCACGAAGACTTGGTCGAGGGCGTTTTTCACCGTCAAAATGGCCCCCAATCCCGTTTTCGCGTGGCGATAACGTAGATTGCAATCAAGGACGTTGTATGCCGGAACCAAACCAACCCGTCCGGTAGGATCGACGATGACCGTATTGTTTTCATCGCTGAATTGATCCGAGACGTACGTCCAGGCAATTTCGCCGCCGAGACCGATCTTGTGTTCGGCATTTAGAGCCAAACTTGCCGTGTGTTGCGGGGCATAAGGAAGGAAATTGCCGTCGAATGCCCCTCCGCGGTAGGTGGCATGGGAAAAGGTGTAGCGCGTATTGAGGTCCAGCGTGAACGGCCATTTCAAGGCTTGGCCAATGCCGACCGTCAGTGCTGATTCCACGCCGGCATGGAGTGTTTGTCCGCCATTGACGAGTTCATTTTCCTGGCCGCTGGCGAGCGAGCCGGTGACGACTTGATTGCGAAAATTCATGACGAACCCCGTCACTTCCGCTCGAACCCAGCGAGGTTTGGCAACTCGCACCCCAATTTCATAATTCGTGCTCTGTTCCGCATTGAGGCCCGCGTCCTTGCCGTCGGCGCTAATGGCTGTCGTGACGCGCGGAGGTGCATAACCTACGTACACGCCGCCAAACACGTTGAATTGCGGAGTTCCCCCGACGAAACCAATGCCTGGCATCACCGCTGTATTCGCACTTTCGCCGCGAATCCACACGTCTTTTGCCGTCGTGCCATCGTCGACGCGCCGGATGTGCCGCAATGAATCCATCGATTCGATACGAACACCCGGGGTCACCAACAAATTGTCGCGAAATGCCACACGATCCTGTGCGTAGGCCGCAAATGCATACGTGCGGTGAAACTCTTCGTTTTGCAACTGCCCCGCATTCGACGTCACGAATTCATCCAGGTATTGCAAACGCTCCGCCGTTTCGGCATACAAACGCACGCCCGCGGTCAATGTATGACGAACTCGACCCGTCAAGAATCGATGCTCGATTTGGGGTTCGACGCCGAGCACTTCGTATTTGCGATCGCGGGTCGTCGAAGTATCGCGAAAATAAATGGCTCCGCCGGGTAAACTACGATTACCGAGAATCCGTTCGTAGTTCACCCCAGGCATTTCTTCGCGATCATAATTCTGTCTACGCCACGCGCGGTTCGTGATGTAGCCATAAACGAACGTGCGCAGCTTTGTGAGTTCGCTGAAACGATATTCGTGCGTCAAAGACGCGTCATAACGGCGCACGTAAAATGCGTCGTGCGGCGCAATCGTCGGACTGCGTGGATCCTCCTCGAACATGCCTTGCGTCAGACCCACGTACGTGGAACGGGAAAACTCGTCATAAATTGCGACTTTGACGGTTGCTTCTCCTTTGTCGGACGTGGCAATGGCTACTTTACCCAAAAAGTCCGTCGCGCCAAACGCAATGCCGCGAATGCCGTCACCTTGACGATGCGAAACTTGGACGACGTACCGCGCCGCGCCGTCGGCCACGGAATTACCATAAAGCCCCAGCAATTTGAGGTAATTGCGTTGTCCGTATTGAGCATCGACCGCCCATTCGGGTTTGTCTGGAGGGCTGATCGTTAGAAAATTGACCACGCCACCAATGGTTTGCGGACCAAAAAGAATACTCCCCGAACCTTTCACGACTTCAATCGCCCGCACACGATCCACCGGGGTCGAATAATAAAGATCCGGCTCACCGTAAGGATTGATCGCCACGGGCATACCGTCTTCGAGAATGAGGACTTGGCGACTTCGTGTCGGATCGAGCCCGCGCATGCCCAGGTTCAGGCGCATGCCCATTCCTTCTTCGGGACGAACGTGCAATCCCGGAACACGCCGCAAAACTTCACCAGAGTCGGCTGGAATTGCGCGCCGAATTTCCTTGGCCCCCACGAGCGTCCCCGACCCAGGGACTTTTTGCAACGTATCGTCGCGCCGCCCAAAAACACTCACTTCGACAATATCACTCGCCGGTTTTGCCGGTACCGCTGCCTCACTTGGCGAGCTCGAGTCCGGCGCCGCGTTTGGCGCGACAGACGATTCGGGACTTTTGGCATCCGGCGGGTTGGATTGTTCGGAGGAAGTTTGTTCCGTCGGGGCTGGCGGAGTTTCGGTCTTGGATTCGTCAGCACGAACTGGCGAAGTTCCCAGAAAGAGGGCCCAGGCGGGCAAAAAGGGGAAAACGAAAAATATTTTCATGTCACGCTGCATGGGATTGCGCCCCAGAGAGAATGATCAACCCGGCCAAACCTCCGTCAGAACCGTCCGGCCCACCATCGACATCGCCGCTGTCCAGGACCTCGGGAGGCGGCTCGTCGATGTCGCGACACGCGGAAGTTGCCAAGCCTACGAGTGCTCCCGCGAGGATGAGCCAGAGCCACCCACCTAACGACCCCCAAGAACGCGCTGAAAATTGCATGCCGTCTCCGCCAATCCTTCTTCCTGCGAGTCCTTACGTCTGTTGAAAATGCAAGTCAACAACATTTTCAACAACCGGTGTTGCTTTTGTGGACGGCTTGAAAGCTACTGGTGGTGTTGTTACCTGGCTTTGTACAGCAGGGGCGGGAGTCTTGTGCGGCGAAGAGAACGGACTCGGCGCACGGAGTCGGGGAGCATCCAGTGGCAAGTGTGATACCCCGCCAAACCCATTCAAATGACTCGGCGTACTCGGCGACGTTCTTCGATCATGTGTTGCGTAATGCGCTTGCGACCATCAGGCCCTTCGACCAATGTCCACACATCGTGTTCTCGTTTGCGGCCCGCGCTCGCCAGCAAAATGTCCGCCGCTCGCTCCGCAGCAATGAGTTCGTCTGGACGACCAGGCAATTCGACGACGGCGACGCGTGCGGCGAGCCCCTCCATGACTTCGAGCATATGCCGCACGGTGCGGCGAAATGATTCTTCACCGAATTCATTTCGTGGTCCGGCTCCGAAAAAAAGGAGTTTGTCGAAGGTGAGGCGTGGTTTTCCCGGGACCATGACCACTTCGCCGGGTTTTCCCGTCACGAATGCCGTACGCAAAAGGGTCGACACCCCTCCTGCCAGACGCCAATCGCAGAGCCCCGCCACGCCGTGCAGCGGACGAACATCCGTCCACACGGCGCAGGCTAGGATTTCCGTATCCAGGTCGTCGAGGCTCGTCAGTTCGGGATTGCAGAAACGTAATTCCACGACAAACCGGTCAAACGCTGATTGCGCCTTTGCGGAAATCACTCGTCGCGATTTTTACGTTGACGCACGACGGTTTGTCCGCTGCAAATGCGGCATCCAACGCCGGGCCCAAATCTTCGATGCGCTCGACCCAATACCCCAAGCCGCCAACCGCTTCCACCACCTTTTCGTAATGCGTGTACGCGAGGGACGTGGCTGGTGAACGCTCCTGGCCATAAAGATCCACCTGTCCACGCCGAATTTGCATCCACGCCGCATCATTTCCAATGATCGAAACGACGGGGATGTTCTGCCGCACGAGCGCTTCGAATTCCAACGCATTGAACCCGAATGAACCATCGCCGTAAATCAAAACGACGCGGGCATCGGGGCGCGCGAGTTTCGCCGCCATTGCATATCCAGGACCCACGCCCAGCGTTCCGAGCGGTCCGGGATCCATCCACAATTGTGGCCATTCGAGTTTGATCACATTGGCCGCCGTGGCCACGAAATCGCCACCATCTCCAATGACGATATCGCTTTTCCCGAGACGCTTGCCAATTTCATCGCAAACGCGCAGCGGGTTCGGAGGATCGGTCGACGCCGTGATTTCCCCGAGCATCTTGGCGCGCGACTTGTCTTCGGCTGCGCGCATCGTGCCTACCCATCCCGGAGAACGCTTTTCTTTGACATGGGCCAGGAGCTGATCGAGCACGAGGCCGCTATCGCCATGAATGGCCATATCAATGCGGCGATTGCGTCCCATTTCTGCACCATCGAGGTCGATTTGCACGACCTTGGCCCCGGAATTGATGGCTCGGCCGTATTCCAAACGGAAATCGAAAGGCGTTCCGAAAACGAAACACAAATCGGTTTGGCTGAGCGCAACGCGTCGTGAACGCGCGAAGAAGTTTGGATGGGCATGGGGCAAACCGCCGCGAGCCATTCCATTCAAGAAATACGCTCCGTCAATGGCGTCGGCGAATTCGCGCAATCCTTCGCGTCGCGACGACCAGCGCAATTGGCTGCCCACGATGAACATCGGGCGTTCGGCTTGTTGCAACCATTCTGCAGCTCGGGCAATCGCGCGGGGATCACCTCCGGGACGTGGGGTTTCGGCAAAAGGACCCGTGGCCGGGGGCGCATCATCACCAAAGTTCATCAGCAAATCGAGCGGCATTTCCAGAAAAACTGGCCCAGGAACATTGGCTTGCGCAATACGAAATGCCGAATCGATGTATTCGGCAATGCGATCAGTCGACGGCACCGAAACGCTCCATTTCGTAATGGGGCGCATCAATTCGACGTGATTCATATCCTGCAGCGATCCCATATCCGCGAGGATGCGCGGGCCCGCTCCGCCAATCACGATCATTGGCACGCCTGCGCGTTGTGCATTGGCCACAGCCGTGACGACATCGGTTACACCAGGACCCGCCGTGACCGCACAAACGCCGGGTTTGCCCGTGACGCGAGCATACGCATCTGCCGCATGCCCCGCCGTTTGCTCGTGACGAACGTCGACCACGCGGATGCCATCATCGAGACAGCCGTCGTAAATTGCTTGGATGTGCCCGCCGCAGAGCGTGAATAGATGAGTAATTCCGTGCCGTGCGAGCGCCTTGGAGACGAGCCTTCCACCGTGAACTTGTGCCATGCGCCGCGTATAGCACACGCGACGGCTCGCGCGATAGCCCAACCGCACGCGCCCCTTTTTTTGCCCGCACGTAGGCACGTACTCGCGCGCCCGCACCAATCCTGCGGTTCATTCATTCCTGGTTACAAACCCGGTTGCAATCGGATTCTCGTGCCCGCACGATCCTCTACGAAAGCGAGGGTTCGACAATGCTTCGAAATAACGTTCCTCTTTTGGGCCTCGTGGCTGCACTCGTGGGTTGTGGTTCCGAGCCGGCTGCTCCAAACACAGTGACCGTCGTGCCATTTCAAGTGGCCGCCAATGGCCCAACACCATTTGGAGATATTCCTTGGCCGAGCGATTTGTATATTGGGGCGGATGGCCATGTGGGCGAAGTACCCAATCTGGCCCGCGTATCGAGCACGAATGCAGCGATTCAAGCTGGTTTGTCGTCGCTCGATGGCTTTGGTCGCGCATCGGGCGGATTGTTTTTCCTGCCCGACCCCATCGATGCCGCCTCGTTGCCTCAAAAAGATACGCTGACGAGTGAAAAAGGCGCGACGATCTTTTTCATCGATGTCGATCCCGAGTCGCCACATCGCGGGCAAAAATATCCGGCATTGGCCAAATACCTCCCGTCCCTGCAATGCCTCTCGGTCATTCCCGTTCCCGGAGTCGTCTTGCCACTGGGCATTCGCCATGCAATCGTCGTGACCGATGGCGTGCAGACAACGTCCGGCAATCACCTCGGCCCTGCGCCCGAATTATCACGCATTGCCGGGCTGGCCGCCGCCGATCGCAAGTCTCCTGCCGAAAAACTTCATGGCGAAGCGATCGAAGAAATCGTAAAAGCCAAGGCTGTCGACGACAAGGCAAATATTGCGAGCCTCGCTGTATTCAAGACGTCCCGCCGCGCCGAGGAAATGCCCGTGCTTCGCGATCGATTACGCGAAGAGCCCGAGCCGAGCATTTTTCTCGATACAACCAATGCCGTGCCATATACCGCAATCACGTTCGGCGTCGCCTCGACGCCGTCGCTCGATGATTGGCTGGGCAAACCTGAAGTGGATGAAAAAGGTGTTGAATGGCCAGGCGGAGACAATCCCGGAGGCATTGCCCACGACGCCATTGCGGTGGTTGCTTCAGGGGCCTTCGTGGCGCCGTCGTTCCGAAGTGCTACGACAAACCATATCGAACAAGACGCTTCGGGCGCGTATCTCCTCGTCGATGCGCAGGCCAAAATTCCGGTGACGATCATCGTGCCCAAATCTCCCATGCCGCCCGCGGGTTATCCGGTCATCATCAATGGTCATGGTCTCTCCAACAATCGCGGAAGTATGCTTTCGCTGGCCAATGAACTCTCCCGAGCCGGATTCGTCATCATTGGGATCGATGATGTCTTGCATGGCTCGCGCGCGAACATTCCGGACAAGAAAAACAACTTCAAAGGTTCCTATGCGGGACCCGATGGCATTCCGGATGATTACCCCTTCGCCATCTCGTTTTTCGCCGGATTCGAAGACTTCGTCGAAGTTCGGGATAATTTCCGACAAACCATTCTCGATCAAATGAGCCTCGTACGGCTCATTCAAAGCAGCAAACTCGACCTCGCGCCATTGGCCAGCGCAGCCGGAGGACAAACACCAAAACTCGACGGTACGCATATTTATTGGAATGGCGGATCGCTCGGCGGAATCATGGGCTCGATGGCCATTGCGCTCGAACCCAACATCAGATCCGCGGCGCTCGAAGTTCCCGGGGCAAGCTTCATTCAGCTCATCACGACCAATTCTGCCGAAGTGTCCGGGCTCGTTGGTACGGTCGCCAAAGGAACGTTCGGGATTCAAGGCGAAGAGGTCTTGGATGAATACCATCCCATCGCCAATCTCTTGAGCTCC
>DAOMZH010000010.1:0-7819 GCA_035437985.1 Polyangium sp. (in: bacteria)
GCGACGACGCGATCCGGTTCTCCGGACGCAGAAAAACCCCCCGGAGGCGCCGCGTGCGGATGCGGGCCAAATTCATGAATGAGGGCTTCTTGGGATGCGGGAAGCTTCGACATCAGCCGTCCTGCCTTTCATCTTGCGCGTCGAGTTTTTCGTGGCGACGATGGGCGCGAACCAGCCCATCCTGGAGCAAGGCTAGGTTTTTTCTTCGGCAGGCGGGACAAATATCTTGATAATGTTTGCCCTCGCGAAGCCCATAACGAACCCCAATTCCTTCTTCGATTCGCTTCAAATCTTCGATTTGCATAGCCGAGGCAAATGGTTCACCGCAGCGGATGCATGAAGCTTGGGCCGACGACGCTCCAGCTTCGCGATATACATGGACCCCGAGTTGGGTGGGGCGTTGAAAAATATGAAACAATTTACCGTACGGAGCATAAACCAAAAGCAATATTACCGTGACGGCATGCGTTTGCGAAAGGAAATCATATCGATATCCGTTCATGAAGTGCGTCGAAATCGTCAGCAATAGCCCCGTCGCGGATATGGCGAAGAGCAGCAGCAAAGGCAAAAGGTCGGTGGCGGCGTCTTGCACCGCCAAAATGCCCCGGTCGCGACCACGTCGATAAAGCGACAACAAAGCGCCCGCGATGACGAGCACTGCGGAGACGACCAAGGCATTAAAAACGAGCGAAGCCAAAGGGCTCGAGAGGTTTGTCTGAAAAACACGAATCCCAAAGACGAATGCTTCGTAGACATCTTGGGAATTACGCGCCGTTTCAAATCGAATCCAGCCGAATGAAAGGGGAAACGTGATCCCAAAAGCGAGGAGACAACCCCACATCAGGCAAAAATGAGCCATCCAGCGGATCGGGGATCTTTGATAAATGAAGCGTTGCGTTCCAACGGTCCGAAACGAGCCACGCAGCAGCGAAATCCATCGCGTCGTGATGGTCCCTCGCGTAAAAAGAAGATCGACTATTCGTTGAAAAAGTCGCGCCGTCGGGGGCCGAGCCATCCAAACGGCATAACGTTGACCGAGAGCGAAGGCGGCAAAAACCGTAGCAGCTGCATAGGGCACGAGCGCTACGTCGAAGTCTTTGAACTGCCGACTTCCCGCGTAAATCCCGATGATCACGACCAATGACGCCCCAAGACCAACCAGCGTGGCTCGAAACCCTTGTTGGAAATGGGATCTACGCGCTTGCACGTCTCGAAGGCAGAGTTTACCCGAACGATAACGCAGACGAAAGAGCTTTTCTGTGCTCGATGGATTTTCTATTTTTCCGCGGGAAAGTCGGTCAAATTCGGCGGTTGGGCCAGGAATTGGACTTGCGGACGCCAGGCGCGCGGAGTCGCGCGACTTGCTGGGGCAGCAGGTGCGTCGCGCGTCAAGGGGGCAATTGGAAAATAAACCAATGAACTCGGGGGGAAGGTCCACACAATCGCTCGAAGTTTGCATTTTATGGAGCTTGGCGAGGCACACCGCGCACAATGGCGTCGATGTGCCGTACGACATCGAGGAATGCATCGAAGTCCATTGGTTTGGTAATGAAATGAATCTGCAAGTCGCCGGCGGCTCGTTTTACATCCAATTCACGCGCGGTCGTCGTGAGTATGACTATGGGTAGCCGTTGAAGTGCGGGATCCTTGGACAACTCTTGCAATACTTCGAATCCCGATTTTCTAGGGAGATTCAAGTCGAGCAAAACCAGGTCCGGGATTGGCGTCGCCGCGTATTTTCCCTGGCGGAGCAAGTAGGCCAAGGCGCATTCGCCGTCCACGACATGATCCAAATGATGCTCGAGTTCGAGGTCCAAGAAGGCTTCTTTGAGAAGTCCAAAGTCGGCCAAATTATCTTCGACGCATGAAATACGACGTGCTCCAGTCATGCGCTGCGATCCCCTGTTTCAATTGTCGAAGCCGCACAAAAAATGTCGTTCCCGCGCCCACGTGCGATTCTACCCAAATTTCTCCGTTTGCTCGGGCGACCAGTCGCCTACAGAGCGCCAAACCAACGCCTGTTCCTGGTTTCTCGAGGTGCGTGTGCAATCGCTGAAACATCTGAAAAATGCGGCGTTGGTGTTCGGGGGCAATTCCAATTCCATTATCACGCTCCGACATCGTTGCCCAGTTGTCGTCAACTACGCAATCGACATGGATTTCTGGGCGTCGCTCCGTGCAATAGTGAATGGCATTGGATAGAATATTTTGAAAGACTCGGACCAGTGATCCGGCGTCCATGGCGACGACAGGTAATCGTACGGAGGTGATGTGGGCTCGGGAGTCGGCAATGAGCGCTTCCAATGACGCTTGCGCCGAGCTGAGGGCGGCATTGGCATCTACGCTCGATTCGTCGAGGGGCGTCATCGTGGCCCGGGAATAGTCGAGCAAGTCCACGATGAGACTCCGCATTTTGCGGGCGCCCGAGACCACATGCGTTACATATTGCTTACCGCGTTCATCGAGGACCTGACCATAACGTCGCTCGATCAATTGTACGTAGCTCGTAATCGTGCGCAGGGGTTCCTGCAGATCGTGCGAGGCAACATAGGCGAATTGTTCGAACTCTGCATACGAGCGTTCGAGCGCGCTCGTACGCTCACGTAATGTTTCCTCGAGCATTTTTCGGTCATGAATATCGGTATTCGTGCCAAACCATTTTACGACCGCGCCATCAGTCCCACGTAGCGGCAAGGCGCGCGTTTGAAACCATCGATACTCGCCGTCGTATCGTCGAATTCGAAATTCCGTATCGAGCGGTTTTCCTTTGGCGACCGAAGCACCCCGGCGAGTTCGGCATTCGCTTTTTTTGCAGTTCCTGTTTGGCAAGTTCGAGCTCGGTTACATCGACACGCGCGCCGAGCATGCGATGAGGGGTATTGTCTGCATCGCGGAGCACGAGTCCTCGACACCGCACCCAAACTGTCGAACCGTTCGCATGACGGTAACGCACGATTTGATCGTAGGGATGATTCGGATCGGCAACGTGGCGCGCGAAGTTTGTCAAGGCGCACTGCAAATCATCGGGGTGGATGAGCCCCTGCCAAGCTGACGAAAGATGGGGCATTGTCGCCAGCTCGTATCCCAGCGTTTTCCAAAACCGATCATCCATCCATTCGTTCGTCGGCTCGCGCAGGTCCCAAATCCAGAGTCCGTCGAGAGCGGCGCAACGAATGAACTCGAGAATTTCGGGGCGAACACTGCACGTATTCGCGCAGCTCGCGATACAGGTAGTGATCTCCGGATTCGGATGTAGTTGCGGAAACTGGAATTTGAGGCAAATCCCTACGCATGACCAATCATCGATCTTACAACGGCAGATGATGTACCACATTCGATAGGAACGCAAGATCTTGATTAAGATGGCATTGCCGGAAGTCGTGGTCGGTTTTACTCGACAGGGGTGCCGAATTGGCGAGCCAGCGCATGTGCGTCACGACGGATGAACGCAAAACGAGAAACCCATGAAATCGACGAGTATTCATGAATTGGGTTTGGTAAAGTCGAGCGCGAGTCGCGCGGTGTTTTGGAGCCATTGTCGTTGCCGTACGACGTTGGGGCCTAGTTTGCTGGTCGACGTCGGGCGAGCTGTGAGCGCTTTAACAGAGCGGCTGGGGAGGTACGGGTTTGGACAAGCTCGGTTGAAAATTTAGCGAAGGGATTGCAACCAATCGGCTCGCGTTTCACTATACGCATGTTTGGGGTAGGATTTTTCTTCTACGATCACGCATCATGAGCATGTTACACGTCCTTGGTCTTGTCCGATGAGTGTTTCCGAGTCGTTGTCGTCGAGTGCGTCTGGGGTTCGTCAGAACCAAACGTCTGCGGGGGGAGTGTCTCGGGGACGCGAGATTCTGGCCCGATCGAAGTCGATTCTTTTGAGTGCCGACTTTCGGGATGGCAAGGGTGGCATTTCCCGTGTGGCGCGGACGCTTGACGAAGTTGTCGGATTTTCTTCAGTGATTTCGTACGACGGTGAAACTTCCGAACGGGATGTGCGGATAAAGTTTTGTGGAGGCAACCGGGCTCTGTTCGTGGCTCGTGCGCTTCCTCGGTTGCACCTTGGACCGCCGGATCTGATTTTTTGCGACCATGCTGATGTGTCGGTGGTGCCGGCGTTGTTGGCGCACAAGAAATCGCGGCTCATTATTTTCCTGCATGACGAAGAAGCTTGGGGACCGTTCACGCGCAAGCGAAAAATTGGTTTGTCA
Source organism: Polyangium sp. (in: bacteria) (assembly GCA_035437985.1). Taxonomy (GTDB): domain Bacteria; phylum Myxococcota_A; class Polyangia; order Polyangiales; family Polyangiaceae; genus Polyangium. The sequence continues at coordinate 4,212 of DAOMZH010000010.1, forward strand.
AGGGCATCTCTGCTGCTGTGTAATTCGGAATATACGCGGCGGCGTTTTCTCGCGAGGCATCCGGAATTCGAGGCGATTACGCGGAGCTGTTTATTGGGTGGTGTACCCAAGGCATTTGGCAGCGTGAAACATTCTGGGCCTTTGGATCCGTGGCTTCTCGATCCGCGACCATTTGCGCTTTTCGTGAGTCGCCTATGGCGGGAGCATCGATACAAGGGGCATCTCGAGCTGATTGAGGCATTTGCTCGCTTGCGCGATGTCGCAGGGCCGCGATTGCGCTTGGCGATTGTAGGATCGGGAAATGACGTTCCAACGATCGAGGAACGGATCAAGGCGCACGGTTTGGGGGACCATGTGCGGGTTTTCACGGGCGTCGATGATGGATTGCTCCAGGAGTTCTACAAAAAATCGTTGTTCTTCATTCTTCCGAGTGTGCGTGAAGGGTTTGGCTTGGTATTTCTCGAAGCGATGTCTTGCGGCAAGCCGTGTGTAGCGATTCGCAATCAGCCGGCGGAGGAAATCATTGAGCAGGGGATTTCTGGGTATTTGCTCGACGACAATTCGGCCGAGACCATTGCGGCGGCGTTGGCGCCGATTCAACGAGATCCGGAAAAAATGCGTTTGATGGCCGACGGGGCCAAGCTGCGGTACGACACCCATTTTACGCGAGAAGCATTTCGTTCCCGATTCGAGCGGGCGCTCGAAGGTTTGCCTTAGCCAAGCGCATTTGCGCACGAAGGATTGTGCACCCGATGAAGATTGGTTTTCTCATCCCCTCGTTTTACCCGGCAACAGCGTACGGGGGACCTATCTTTGCGTCCTGGTATCTCGCCAAAGCCTTGGGAGCGCGGGGACATCGAGTGCATGTGAGCACGACGAATGCGAATCTCAATCAGTATTTGACATTGCGACCGAATTGGGAAACGGAAGTCGCCCAAAATGTGTTTGTCACGTATTATCACGATACGGTGCTCAATCGCCTTTCCTTGCGGCAGCTCTTGGCGCTGGAAGCGGATATCACGAAGACGGACATCGTGCATGTGCATTCGATTTTCAATATTCTCGCGCCTGTCGCGGCGAAGTATGCCCTTTTGCGCAAAAAGCCAGTTTTGCTCACGCCCCACGGATCGCTCTGCGCGGATGCGTTGGCGCGAAAAAGCAGTTACAAACAGCTCTGGCTGCGTTCACTGATTCGGCCCATTGCGACACAAATGGCCTGGCATGCCACGTCGGCCCAGGAAGCAAACGATATCACGACGGTCACCGGAGTATCGGCTTCCAATGTTCATATCGTACGGCACGGCTTGCCGAACAACCTGCCCCCGCCAAACCCCCTCGATCGCCAGGCATTTTTTGCGAAATTTGCTCCAGACCGAGCCCCCGGGCCGATCATTGCGTCCATGGGACGCCTCGAAAGAAACAAAGGTTTCGATATTTTGATCCGCGCCTTGCCGGGGATCCGGGATCGAGTTCCAGGGGCAACGTTGTTCATTGCCGGCCCCGATCAGGGAGAACGACCGCGGCTGACGAGCCTCGCAACGCAGCTCGACATGGCCAATCATGTCGTGTTTTTGGATTTTCTCGGCGAGCAAGATCGGTCGGATTTTTTTGGCAATGCGGACCTGTTTGCATTGGCGAGCCATCATGAAAACTTCGGCTTGGTTTATGCCGAGGCATTGGCGCTCGGGACACCCATCGTGGCGACGAAAAACACGCCCTGGGAAGGCGTGGATGACGCGGGATGTGGGCGCTGGGTCGCATGTGATGTGCGCGCGATGGAAGGAGCCATTCGGGATTTGCTCCTGCAGGATCGTCAATCATTGCGCCAAGCGGCGTCGGCTTATGCTCAGCGCTTTTCCATCGATGATGTGGCGAGACAAATCGAAGATACGTACGAGCAGACGATCTTGGGGCGCGCTGCTTGACCCAGACAAACGCCCCGTCCCGAGCTTGGGACGAGGCGTTTGGGAATTGGGGTAATCAGCTGCGGGGGCGACGAGACGAGCGGCGTCGCGCGAGGAGCATCAAGAGGAAGCCGGCACCGAAGGCCGAGACGCGGGAGGTGGTGCGATCCTGGTCGATGGCGCAAGCGCCGCCCTCAATGACGATGGCTTCGGGTTTGCAGCTGGCATCGCAGCCGTCACCAGTGGCGGTATTGCCATCGTCGCAGATTTCGACGTCGGTTTGTACGACGCCGTCGCCGCAGCTGGCATTTTTGCACGTATTGAGACAGCCGTCGCTGTCGTCAGCATTTCCGTCGTCGCATTCTTCGGCGCCGCTTTGAACGATGCCGTCGCCACAACTCGTCATCGTGCAGATTTTCGAGCAACCATCGGCATCGTCAGCATTTCCGTCATCGCATTGCTCGACGCCTTTTTCGACGAATCCGTCGCCGCATGAAGCAGGTTTGCAGGTATCGAGGCAATTGTCAGTGTTATCGGTATTTCCGTCGTCGCAATTTTCGACGCCCGCCTGAACGACCCCGTCACCGCAAGCTGCCATTTGGCAGTTGTTGCGGCAATCGTCGGTGTCGACAGTATTTCCATCGTCGCATTGCTCAACGCCGGCTTGGATGATGCCGTCGCCACACATGGCCGATTGACACGAATTCGGGCAACCGTCGGTATCGTCGGTATTTCCGTCATCACACGCTTCCGCGCCGGCGTGGACAAACCCGTCTCCACAGGTAGCAGTGAGGCATGTATTTAGGCAATCGTCAGTATTGAGCATATTGCCGTCGTCGCAATCCTCAGTGCCTGATTGAAGGACGCCGTCACCACAGGAAGCCGAGGCGCAATTGTTCTTGCAACCATCGGTATCGACCGTATTGCCGTCATCGCAAGCTTCGACGCCGTCGCGGACGATGCCGTCACCGCATTCGGCTTCGACGCATGAATTCAGGCAGCTATCCGTGTTCACGGTATTGCCATCATCGCAGCCTTCGACTCCCGAGTGGACAACACCATCCCCGCAGGACGCAACGACGCATGAATTCAAACACGCGTCGGTATCATCGGTATTGCCATCGTCGCACGCTTCGACGCCTGCTCGGACGAACCCGTCACCACAGGTGGGCGCGAGGCACGTATTGAGGCAACTGTCGGTATTATCCATATTGCCGTCGTCGCAAGTTTCGGTACCTGTTTGCACGACACCGTCACCGCAATTGGCGAGCGAGCAACTGTTGCGGCAAGCATCGGTATCGACCATGTTTCCATCGTCGCAAGCTTCGACGCCAGTTTGGATGAACCCGTCACCACACGAAGCTGCGACGCAGGTATTTAGACAGGTGTCCGTATTGCTCATATTTGCGTCGTCGCAAGCTTCGACACCCGTGTGGACAAACCCATCGCCACAGGACGCGATAACGCACGCATTCAAGCAATTGTCCGTATTGAGACCATTGCCGTCGTCACAAGCTTCGACGCCCATCTGGACAAACCCGTCGCCACAGGAGGCAGCAGCGCAGGTATTGAGGCAAGCATCGGTATTGGCCATGTTGCCATCGTCGCAAGCTTCGACGCCCATCTGGACAAACCCGTCACCGCAAGACGCAGCCACGCAGGTATTGAGGCAAGCATCGGTATTGGTCATGTTGCCATCGTCGC
>DAOMZH010000010.1:7919-42087 GCA_035437985.1 Polyangium sp. (in: bacteria)
TGTTGCCATCGTCGCACGTTTCGACACCGGTGCGGACAAACCCGTCGCCGCAGGAAGCAGCCACGCAGGTATTCAGACACGCGTCGGTTTGGCTCGTATTACCGTCATCGCAAGCTTCGACGCCCGTTTGGACAAATCCGTCACCACACCGCGCGACCGCGCAAGCGCTCGTGCATGCGTCGTTGGGGTTGGTATTGCCGTCATCGCAGGTCTCGACGCCCGTTTGAATGACTCCGTCGCCACAACGAGCGGCCATGCAGTTGTTCAAACAAGCATCGTTGTTGTTGGTATTGCCGTCGTCACATTGTTCGACGCCGGTACGAACGAATCCATCGCCGCAGGTGGGCAAGGTGCAGTCATTGAGGCAATTGTCATTGTTGCTGTTATTGCCGTCATCGCAGACTTCGCAGGGGCTCTGGATTCCGTCACCGCAGACCTGAAGTCCACCTCCTGCCGCAGGAATGACGAAGTTCCATACGCCAGGAATGCCAATGTTCGAGGTATTGGCCAGATCCGTTTGGACCGTAGCGGTACCCGAACCCGGAATCTGGTAACCAGTTACGATATTGCCAAGGTCGAATCCGGCAACCGCTGGGAAGCAAGTCAAGTCTATCGTTCCTGGGGCGCACAAACCATTGGTTTGTGAACCGCTCGCCTCGCCCGCATGCCATTGAATGTTGCCATATCGGTATTCGACCTCGAGGCCACCCTGACCTTGACAGATGTTGGTCACGTCCCGCAAAATCATTTGGGCGGTGCCAATGTTGACCGTCGTCGCGTTAAAGGCACTGTAATGCAGGACGTTTGTCCAGGTGATAATGAGCTGCTTGTTGACGGTGTCTTCACACAAGAACGCGTCGCCGTTGGTCACGCCAGGGGCCGCAGCGGTGCGCAGATCCCAATCACCGAAATACATGGCGACCGTAGGTTGCGCCAATCCGGGAAGAGCCGAGGGAGTATACGTCGTATACCCCTGTCCAAAGGTGATATTGCCATTGCTATTGATGAAATAGCTTTGCCACGGGTTGTTGGGGCTCGGATTGAGCCCATGGCTCATGGCGAATTTGATTCCCGTCGGGAAAATGGTCGAGTTGACCGTACGCGGTACCGAACCATCGTCGAGGAAATCAAAGTCTGGGGCCACGCCATCACTCAAGTTGATTTGGGCCACCGGACACGAAAGCATCGTGGCGACGGCGTGGGCATTTGATGACATCAGAAGTCCCGACGCCCAAATACCAACGGAAAGCAGCGTGAGCGCTGAGTTTCGTTTTAATGTACGGCTATGGTGATGTGTCAGGGCCATTTTCACTCCAGTCAAGCTCCGCGGGGTCGATTCCATCGTTACCATTGCCATCGCCGTGCCCCCTGGGTTACAGCGACGCTTGTAGCTTTTTTGTCTCGTTCATGCGTACGGACGGACAAGATTCTACCCGTATCTCGCAGTTGCCAAACAGGGTCAAGACAAATGTTCCGACCATCGAAAATTGCACCACTTGTGAAGAAATTTCGTGGGGGATCCCAGTGGACCACACAGATTGTTCGGGAGCCTGGATCCCGCGTCTCTAGGTAATCGGTCGGGCCACGCGCATGCTTCAGCAGCGAAGCGCGGTAAAACCCACCGCCGTGCAGGTCGAAAACAACGAGTGTGGAGGAATGGTATGGCGGGGAAAAACAGAGGTCTGGTACGTTTGACCCCGCCAAACGCCTCGTTCCGGTGTCGAGAATGATTCGAAAACCGAGGCGTTTGGGCTATGCGGGAGATCAGCTGCGGCGGCGCGACGAGCGACGGCGGGCGAGGAGCATCAGGATGAAGCCGGCGCCGATGGCGGAGGCCTTTGAAGTGGAGCGGTCCGTGTCGATGGCGCAGGCACCACCTTCGATGACGATAGCTTCGGGATTGCACTGGGCATCGCAGCCGTCCCCGCCATCGGTATTTCCGTCGTCGCAGGCTTCGACATCGCGTTGCAATGCGCCGTCGCCACAAACGGCCGATTTGCAGGTGCTGAGGCAGTTGTCGGTGTCGTCGTCATTGGCATCGTCGCAGTCTTCACTGGCTTGAACAATGCCATCGCCACAGAGGGCGTTGCTGCACGAATTCGGGCAGCTATCATCGTTCACCGTATTTCCGTCGTCGCAATCCTCGACGCCGGCTTGCACGATTCCATCACCGCACTTGGCATTTTGGCACGCATTCAGGCAGCCATCGGTATCGACGGTATTGCCATCGTCGCAGTCTTCGACACCTTTTTGGACGACGCCGTCACCGCATTCAGCATTTTGGCAAGAATTGCGGCAACCATCGGTATCGTCGTTATTTGCGTCGTCGCATTCTTCAATGCCCGATTGAATGATGCCGTCACCGCACGATGCGATTTGGCAGTCATTGCGACAGCCATCGGTATCGTCGGTATTTCCATCGTCGCAATCCTCGACGCCCGATTGAACGAATCCATCACCGCACGACGGCGTGAGGCAGGTATTCAAGCAGTTGTCGGTGTTGGACATATTCGCGTCGTCGCAATCTTCGGTACCCGATTGAACGACGCCGTCACCGCAAGACGCGAGGGCGCAGTTATTCTTGCAGCCATCCGTGTCATTCGTATTGGCGTCATCGCACGCCTCCACGCCATCTTGTACGAAGCCATCGCCGCACGACGCGGCGACACAAGTGACCAAACACGTGTCGGTATTGGCCATATTGCCGTCGTCGCAGGCTTCGACTCCCATGTGGACGAACCCGTCTCCGCAGTTCGGAACAGCGCAGCTATTCAAGCAATCGTCGGTATTGAGCATATTGCCGTCATCGCAAGCTTCCGTACCGGCGAAGACAAACCCGTCACCACAGGATGCTGCGATGCAGGTCGTCAAACACGCATCGGAGTCGTTCATATTGCCGTCGTCGCAAGCTTCCATGCCCGCATAGACAAACCCGTCACCACAAGATGCAGCGGTGCAAGTATTCAAACAGCCGTCGGTATTGGCCATGTTTGCATCGTCGCAAGCTTCTACGCCGTCGTAGACAAACCCGTCACCACAAGATGCAGCGACGCAGGTATTCAAACAGCCGTCGGTATTGGCCATATTGGCGTCGTCGCACGCTTCTACGCCCGTTCGGACATAACCATCACCACACGACGCCGCGACGCAGGTATTCAGACAAGCATCGGTATTGAGGTTATTGGCATCGTCGCAGGCTTCCATGCCGGCAAAGACGAATCCATCACCACACGTGGCCGCAACGCAGGTGCTGAGACACGCGTCCGTGTTGCTGGTATTGCCATCGTCGCAGGCTTCGACGCCCGTTCGGACATAGCCGTCACCGCAGGTTGCGACCACGCACGCCGCAGTACAGGCATCCGTATTGTCGGTATTGCCATCATCACAGGCTTCGACGCCCGGTCGGACGATACCATCGCCACACCTTGCCGCAACGCAGTTGTTCAAACAGCCGTCCGTATTATCGGTATTGCCGTCGTCGCATTCTTCAACGCCCATGCGGACAAACCCGTCACCACAGGTCGGCAATGTGCAATCGTTGAGGCAGTTGTCCGTATTGGCCATATTGCCGTCATCACAGACTTCGCACGGCCCCTGGATCCCGTCGCCACAGACTTGCAAGCCTCCGCCACCAGTGGGAATGACGAAGTTCCACACCCCCGGAATGCCAATGTTCGACGTATTGGGCAGGTCATCTTGGACCGTGGCCGTACCGGAACTCGGAATTTGGAAACCCGTGATGATATCGCCGAGATCGAATCCCGCAACGGCCGGGTAGCAGGTCAAGTCAATCGTGCCTGGAGCACAAAATCCGTTTGTCTGGGAACCGCTGGCGGTGCCGGCATGCCACCCGAGGGTTCCATAACGAAATTCCACTTCGAGCCCGCCTTGGCCTTGGCAAAGGTTACTCACGTCGCGCAGAATCATCTGGGCCGTGCCCTTGTTGACCGTCGTCGTCGAGGTTGCGTTGTAGTGGAGCACGTCGGTCCAGGTGACCATGATCTGCTTGTTGACTGTGTCCTCACAGAGAAATGCGTCACCATTGACGACACCAGCGGCTCCGGCATCGCGTAAATCCCAGTCGCCGAAGTACATCGCAATGGTTGGTTGTGCCAAACCGGGAAGGGCGGACGGCGTGTACGTCGTGTAACGCTGTCCGAAGGTGATATTGCCATTGGTATTGATGTAATAGGTTTGCCACGGCTGTCCGGGGCTCGGATTGAGCGAATGGCCCAGGGCGTATTTGATTCCCGTCGGGAAAATGGTCGTATTGACCGTTCGGCTCAAAGAGCCGTCGTCGAGGAAATCAAAGTCCGGGGCGGTGATGTCACTCAAGTTGACCTGGGCCACCGGACACGGAAGCATCGTGGCCACGGCATGGGCGCTCGATGACGTCAGGAGGCCCGACGCCAAGAGGCCGACGGAAAGCAGCGTGAGCGCTGAGTTTCGTTTCAAGGTACGGCTGTGATGATGTGTCAGGGCCATATTCACTCCAGTCGAGATCCGCAGGCCCGACGACGTCGCTTTCATCGTGAGCGTCGGTTGCGGTAAATTCTCAAGCGTTTTTACTATCCCGGTCATGCGTACACACGAGCGCGATGGAACATCGTATCTCGAGGTGCCATGATGTGGTCAAGAGAAATCGTTTGAGCGCTCAAAATTATCGTGACTGTAACGATTGAGCGTTGGGAGGGGTTCACGACAGGGGCGGAGTGGGAATGGTGGGATTGTTGTTGGGAAACGCGCGAACGTTTTTTCGTCGTTGCGGGTCTTGTTTTCAAAGCTGCCAGTCATCTTGGTTCTGTAGAACAACCTCCAAAGTGGTCCGTCACCTCGCTTCGCATGAGTAAGCAGACCTCCTCCCCGGTGACGCACCTCGAATGGGAAAAATCGCCCCAGCGATTTCGCGCTTGTGGCGCTGTCGCGCGGCGTCATCGAACGGCGCTTGCCCCATCAATCAGCTAGAAATTGCGAGTGCAATGCGTTCATTTCGAACGCGATTTGCGTCTCCACCGTTCGAGGATGGGCTCCACTTGCTCAGCCGCAACGTGTTTATCCAATATTGCGCGGGCCACGGATTCGTCTCCGGCACGAAATGCAAGTTCGGCGAATCCAATGACCATGTTCGGTGCTTGTTCGATTTCGCTGCGATAAGGAGCGAGGACTCGATAAGCTCGGCCCCACGCGCCAAGTGTCGAATAGGCCATTGCCTCGAGCTGCAAGGCCATTGGCCCCGTGGCCGCACGAGCATTCTTGTGCGCGGATTCTGCGGCGTCGAGGGTTTTTCGGAGCGCAATGGCCATTTCTGGGTCCGCGTGCGCCATTGCTCCAAGCATTTCGCGGGCTTTGCCATATTCACCGGCTCGGGCGGTAATCAGCACCTGTTGCTTCGTGGCTCGCGCGCATGTCGTGCACGCTCGAGTTGCAGCGGCCAAGGCAGCAAGGGCGTCGGGATCTCGTCCCACGCGACTGAGAATGTCCGCTTGGCTGAGAAGTACGTCGTAGCGCAACGCGCGTACGCGCGCACTGCGGCGGCCCGTCAATGGGAGGGAGAGGGCAATGTCAGGCAGCTGCAGATGAGCCACTTTCGCTTCGGGATCGAGTACGGTCTGGTAAAACTTGTCGATAGCGTCGAGCGAAGCCTGATCGACATCGACCAGCCGCCAAGATCGAAGCTTGACGAATTGCAACACGAAGTCCACATCGAGGCCTTTGCGATAATTCTGGACGCTGACATTTCGCGCGTCGATGCATAACCGTTCGGCCTCGGCAAAATCATTTTGGGCCAGGGCATCGGCAATGTTGTAACGTAAAGCATCAATACTTTCAGGATGCAATGTTAGCTCGCGTTGCCAAAATCGACGGGCGTCAGAAAAATCGATTGCGCGATGAAATGCCATCCCCACCAGCGAAAGCAAGGCCATTATCGCACCAGTCACCAATGGCCTGAAGTCCACTCGAACGCGAATGGATTCAACGGCCGCGGCAATGGCCAGAACAAACCCGAGGCTTGGCAAATACAAGAATCGCTCGGCAATGAGCACCGAGATATGCATGGGGACGATGTTGCAAACTGGGAGTAGACCGGCGACAAAGAGTCCTAGGCCCACGGTCACGAGCGGCGTACGGCGGCGATGAATGAAAGCAAGCATGAAGAGAGTGATGATCGCAAACAGGCCGAAAACGACGTAACCCACGTCGTGAAATGGCAGGCCATCGAGATACCGTAACAAGGCATGTTGCCCGGACAGCGGGTATGGAACGAGCATCAGGGCCACATACCTCCCCATGGATTCGGCGAGGAAAAACAGGCGATCGGAAAACAGCAATTCGACTTCGGTAGGGCGAATTGGAAACCATTGCGCCCGAGCAATCAGGTAAAGGATCGCTAGGCCACATTGGGGCAACGCAGCCCAAATCATTGGTTTTACCTCGGCCCAATTTAATGCCGGCCGGCCGCGAACAACCCACGCTTCAATGGCCACGAATGCAGGTAAAACGACGGCAACTTCTTTTGAGGAGTATGCGAGTATCGTGGCCGCGATCTCCAGAACCAGGCCATGTCGAACACCGCGCATTCGCCAAGCTGCGCCCGTACCGGCAGCAAGAATGAACAAGGCACAAATGATATCCGTGCGGCCCGAAATCCAGGCGACGTTCTCAGCTTTCGTCGGATGAATGGCAAAAAGCGCTGCAGCCACCGTAGCCGCCACGATCGACCCGGACCAACGGCGCAAACTAAAAAATGCGAGGGCGCCGAGGGCGCCGTGGAGAAGCAAATTGTCCAAATGGAAGAGAAATGGGCGTTCTCCGACGAAATGGTATTCGATGGCATAAGACGCAGTAATGAGTGGACGATAATAACGTATCGATTGCGTAACCCCCAATTGCTCCGAGGTGGCGTCCATGAATTGCGTACCAAACCACGTTCGCCATGACGACAATGAGTGCACCGACGCGTTGCCAATGATCAAATTGACGTCATCCCACAAAAACGGACCGAATAGCGCCGGGACAAACGCGACGAATCCCAAAAGTGCCAAAACAATGGGAATCACGATCTCGGGACGAATCGGGCGGTGTTTACTCGAGGGCGCGGGCATCGTCCTACCCTACTATCAGCCGCATCCAAAACCAAGAGAATCTTCACCGCCAATGAGCAGCAACCTGAATGTGTGACCGTCGGGCCGACTTCATCGATGCGTCGCGTTTGCCCGGAGTTCTCTTGCCCGCTTTGGCGTAGACACGAGATGCCCTTTTCATCGTTCACGTTAAGATTGATGACCGCTCGCCCGTCATCTGCTACTTTTCAACAAATGCGCCTTCCTCACCTCTCATTGCTCGCCGTCACCGCCTTCGCTTGCGATTGCGCGCCCAAGTGCGACCTCACGCGGTGCCCCGAAGCTCTCGCCGATTCCCAAATGGCTGTTTCCTATTACGATGGCTCCGCCAACGGTTACATCTTCGCGCAAAATACCGTCGAGTACATCCCCGTGAAGCGCGAAGAAAGTTCGAGCCTCACCTACAGTGGAGGGCTTCCATTCAAGCGCACCCTCGACGAGCGAACTTATCGCCAGCTCGCGAATGCGCTTAATGAGGCCATTGCTGCAAAATCAATTCATATTCCCGACCGAGTCATGGGCTCTGGCGTCATTAGCATCAAATGCAGTGATCAATCCCGCCATTGGATAATTGCGCCTCGAAGTGCTGAACTCGACAAAGTCGAATCACTGCTCCAGGATCTCCGAAAAGCAAATTCTGACTCCGCACCGCTCTGAAGTGTGTCGCCGAGGTGTCGCGAATTTTCGTGTCCAGCGACGACATTTTTTGCTTGATATCCAAACCACGAGCTGATTCCTTGGCCTCGTCCGTCGTCGGAATTTTTGCTCGAGGGGAGTATCCATGAAAAATCGTCCGCTGCTGCGAATTAAATCGACTTGGTTACCACTGACGTTGACATCTCTCCTCTCGGGATGTGGTTCCCCGCCTGAAGCGCACATTCAATCCAAACCCGTCGAAGTCCATCCGCAACCGACCATTACCAAAGTAGAGCCGCCGCAGGCTCCGCAACCAGCGGTGATTCCGATTGCCACATTTCCCGAACGTCAACGCAATTTGTACGAATCGACCGGTGACGAATACATGGTCGTCACGCAAGGCGATGCGGCTACCCGGGCGGCGAGAAAAATGTTCGAGCTTGGGGGCAATGCCATTGATGCCGCAGCAGCCGCTTCGTTTGCCATAGCCGTAGAAAGACCACAATCCACGGGTATCGCCGGTGGTGGCTTTCTTTTGGCGTACCTTGCGGACAAGAAGGAGATCATCGCCGTCGATTTTCGAGAAGTGGCCCCGGAGAAAGCCAATCGGGACATGTTTTTGGACCCCAAGAAAAAAGACGTAATTCCCAACGCTTCGACTGATGGCGGCCTCGCATCGGGCGTTCCGGGAATGGTCGCTGGCGTCCTCTCGGCCCACGAAAAATACGGAAAGCTCGACCGAAGCAAAATTCTGCAACCAGCAATCGATTTGGCGGAAAATGGATTCGAGGTCTACGCGCATCTCGCAGCCGCAATTGCCGACCGCAAGGACATTTTGGCGAAAAGCCCCGAAGCATTGGGGATTTTCTTCAAAGGCGGCAAAGCGGATCAGCCTCTGAAGGTGGGCGACAAGATTCGACAGATCGGTTTGGCCAAGGTCTTGCGCGAAATCTCCAAAGCTGGTCGAGATGGATTTTACAAGGGCTGGGTAGCGAAAGCGTTGGTCGAGGAACAGAAGCGTCAAGGTGGGTTCATTACGGCCAAAGACTTGGAATCATATGAAGTCAAATATCGAACGGCCGTGCATGGTGTTTATGGCCCGTACGAAGTTTATTCAATGTCCCCGCCCAGCTCCGGTGGCGTGCATGTCGTTGAAATGTTGAACATTCTCGAGGGGTTCGGCGACAAGGTGACCGACGCTTATGGGCCTCAAATTCTGCATCGAACTGCGAGCAGCATGGAGCTCGCATATTTTGATCGAGCCAATTACCTCGGCGATTCCGATTTCGTCAAGGTTCCTGTCGCGGGTTTGACGAGCCAACAGTATGCCGACGAATTGCGAAAACGGATCGAGCCCGACAAAGCGCTCCACTTGACGGCCCAAAAAGTCGTCTTCCCGACCAAGTACGAATCACACGAAACTACGCATTTTACCATCGCGGATAAAGCGGGTAATGTGGTCGCTTCCACCCAGACCATCAATGGTTGGCTCGGCTCGGGTGTCGTCGTCAAAGGTGGCGGATTCGTTCTCAACAATGAAATGGACGACTTTTCTGCCAAACCTGGAGTACCCAACAAGTTTGGGGTCACCGGAGGCGAAGAAAATGCCGTTGCGCCTCGCAAACGCCCGTTGAGCAGCATGTCACCGACCATCGTCATGCGCGACGGAAAACCCGTATTGGCGCTGGGCACGCCCTCGGGATCGCAGATCATCACCTGCGTGACGTTATCGATTTTGAATTACGTCACCTATGGCATGCCATTATGGGAATCGATTACTGCCGTTCGATATCATCATCAATGGACGCCCGACGTGCTTCTCGTCGAAACTCCTGGTTTCCCCGAAGCTTCAATGAAAGCTCTGGGACAAATGGGTTACCAGATCAAGGAAGGAGGCATTGGCTGCAAGGTGCAAGCCATTGCTTATGAAAATGGCCGGATACATGGGGTGTCCGATCCTCGAGGTGAGGGGCTTGCCGCTGGCGAAAAGCCTATTCCCGAAGTCGTTCCGATGCAGCCCAAAAGCACGAAAGTCAATCAAGACTGATTGCTCTGCCGATTGTCAGCGTGCGTATTCTCCAACCCCTCGGTGGTCACGTTTTGGCATTGTCGGGGGTCGTCACGGATTGGGCCTTGTCTTGACCTAGCGGCGCATCGAGCAATATCGCGACCAGCATGTCGGCCATTACGTTGACCCCGGAACGGCAACGCGCAATGAGCCAGTCGACGGTCATCACCAGCGGTATTGCCGTCGCAATGACTGCGTCCGACAAACCTGCCACCCCGAGCACGAGGGGCAATACCACCAAACCCGCTTCGGGTATTCCTGCAACCCCTGCCGCCGCCATCATCGAGGCAAGCGCAATCGTGACTTGGCCGCCGAGGCTCATGGGCATTCCAAGCGCTTGCATCAAGAAAATCGCCGTCATCGCTTCATAAAGCAAAATGCCGTCGTTGTTCAAATTCGTCCCAATGCAGGCTGCAAGGCGCGACGATTCAGGGGAAACCCCCATTTTGCCAAGGGCCTTCAAGGTAATCGGTACGGTGGCGAGACTGCTATTCGTCGACAAACCCGTGAGAATCGCATCCATGCCGTGCCCAAGGTACACGCGAGGCGGCTTTTTTCCGATAAGCCATGCCGAGAGCGGGTAATACACCAAAGAATGGAGGGCCAGAGCAACCAAGACCGTGACGAGATAGATCCATATCGACTTGAAAATCTCGATTCCAGCTTTCCCGACGACGTCCGCCACGACACCCAACACAGCAAAGGGTACCACCTTTACCACCAGCTCCAGCGACTCTACCAGCATCCCGTAGATGCCCTCGATTCCTCGTTCCACCGGACCAACATCCGGCCCTTCGTTCACGAGCGCTCGTTTTCGAGCCCGACGAAGGGCTGCACCAAAAAGCAATCCGAGCAATACGATCGTAATGACGCTATTTTCCGAAAATGGGTCGACCATGCTCTTCGGTACATATCCAGCAAGATTGTCGACCAACCCGAGACTCGCCTTTTTCGACGCCGTGATGAGCTCGTGGGCCGAGGCGTTGGCGTTATCATTGGAATGCGTCACCTTCTCCAAGATCACCGCGAATTGGCGCCCCGGACGCAACGCATTCATGATCGACAAACCGATGGTCAGCGCCACGCTCGCATTGAAAATACAAATGAGAATCAGCCGGACACCCTTTTTCCAAGAAATGTCCGTTTTGACGAACGCGTCGAGAATCGCAAAAAAGACGAGGGGTACAGCGAGTGCTTTCAGCAGCTTGATGACCAGCATTCCGAGCCGGCCCAAATCGGCGGTATGGACGCCAAAGATGATCGGTTGTGAACCAAAAACAATACCCAGCACGATACCGACTACGACACCGCCAAGCACACGAACATAGAGCGGAATCGTTTGTGCACCTGCGTGGTTCGTGCTTTGCTCAGAAGCAGTCATGTCGACGATTGATCCAACGGATTCATCGGCACGTCAATCATTGTCGACGATTTGGTTGTTTTACGCTGACATTTGCGGTTGGTGAAACCTGATCCGACCGCAACCACATTGGGCCATGACAGGGAAGGTGGGCTGAGATGAGTTCCGACAGTTCGCGCCATGTTACCGTGCGCTCGGGTGAGCCAGTCAAAAGGAAAAACGATTCATCCACGTCCAAGCCGCCCAGCAATCCTGGCGTCGTTGCCCAAGGAGCTCGGCAGCCACCGTTTGGAGTGACAGACACGAACAATTCGCCGATGACCGTCCAACCCGGCTCTGGTCGTCCTTCGATTGCACGATTGCCTATTGTCGAAAAAAGTGTTTACCGTATCGAAGGCGAAGTGGCGCAAGGCGGAATTGGACGCGTGCTTTCTGCCCGTGACGAACGTCTCGATCGGCGCGTTGCCGTCAAAGTATTGCTCGAAGAAAGCGGAGCTTACGAAGACCGATTCGTTCGCGAAGCTCTTGTGACCGCGCGATTGCAACATCCGTCCATCGTTCCCGTGTACGAAGCCGGTCGATGGCCTTCGGGCGAAGCATTTTATTCCATGAAGCTCGTTTCGGGCAAACCGCTCCTCGATATCCTCGAACAATCGCGGAACATCGATGAACGGTTGCCCCTATTGCCGCGAATTCTAGCGGTCGCCGATGCGGTTGCTTATGCGCATGAACGGCGAATCATTCATCGAGATCTCAAACCAGCCAATATTTTGCTCGGGGCCCACGGTGAAACCATTCTCATTGATTGGGGTTTGGCCAAGGATCTCCGCGAAGCATATCTTCCCAGCGCTGTCGAAATGACTTCTGATCCGAATGTCGCCATTCCTGAAAACAATACCCTGACCATCGTGGGCAGCGTCATGGGTACGCCTTCGTATATGCCTCCCGAACAAGCTGCCGGCGATATGGTGGACGAACGGGCCGACGTTTACGCATTGGGCGCTATTCTTTACCACGTCCTCTCCGGAAAACAGCCTTATGCGGGGTACAGCGGAATGCAAACCATCATGCGCGTCCTGCAGGAACCCCCTCGCGCCCTCGAGGCCATTCAAATCGGAATTCCACGCGACTTGTTGACCATCGTCGACAAAGCCATGCATCGAGATCGTGACGTCCGGTATCCCTCAGCCAAAGAATTTGCCGAAGATCTCCGCAGATTTCTCGCCGGACAATTGGTCGGGGCCCATCATTATTCGTCAAAAGAACGCCTTCTGCGTTTTTTGCGTAAACATCGCACAGCATTTGGTGTAGCCGCCGTCGCCGTCGTGTTGCTGCTCATCAATGGCGCGCTTTTCGTCTCCCGCATCATCCAAGAACGAGATCGGGCCGAAAATGAGAAAAATCGCGCGGAAATCGCGCGGAAACAAGCCATCGCCGCCGAAGAACGAGCCACCGTTCGTGCGGACGAACTCACGCTCGTGGAAGCTCGGGCTGCGGTCGAGCGGGATCCGAATGCTGCATTGGCTTGGCTCAAAGCCTTGTCTCCCGCCTTCTCCAAATGGAATGCCGCCCGCGTCATTGCTGCAGATGCTTGGACGCGTGGCACTTCGACCAGTTGGCACCACCATCGAGCAACGATCAATGGTCTGGAATTGTCCACCGACGAAAAACGACTATTTACGGTCAGTGATGACCACACGGCACGAATTCTCGATTTGGCAACGAATGAATCTCGGGTGCTCGAGGGCCATACCGATGAAGTGTGGTCCGTCGGCATTTCCACAGATGAACAACGCATTGTTACAGGCGGCAAGGATCGCACGATCCGTATCTGGGATGTAAAAACCGGTCAATGGTTGCGGACCCTCGAGGGCCATACGGGGCCCATCGTCTCCACCAAGTTTTCTCGAGACGACAAACTTATTTTCAGCCAAAGCGACGATTGCTCGTTACGAGTTTGGGATTTGGCCACCGGCAAATCCCGCATTCTTGCCTCCGGACCGAAAGTCTCCTTGAAATCGATCATGGGGCCCGATGAACGCCATTTCGTCACCGTGGGAAACGAAGCCTCGGTATGGCACCTCGAGATGGATCATTTTGAGCCCCGCCGAATTTCCGAATTGTCCGTCAATACAAGTGTCGAACAGGTCATGGGTCGATATCCTGTGTCGTTTTCGTCCGATGGCCGCCGAGTTCTCGCCGGCGGAGCTGACGGATTGGTCCGTGAATGGGATTTCGAGGCTGAATCGGTGCGGGTATTCGAAGGACAAACGAGTCCCATTACCCGTATCGCCTATTCGCCCGACGACAAACTCATTGCTGCATCTTCATTCGATGGCACCATGCGCCTCTGGGACCGATCCCTCGGAACTACACGTGTTTTACCAGCGCACGAAGCCAACGTCAGTGTGCTGCTATTTTCACCCGATGGCCGAATCCTCGCTTCAGGAGGTTACGACAAGTCCGTTCGCGTCTTTGATTTGTCAACGGGTAGCCGGCGCCGTTTCGTGGGCATGCAAGATAGCGTCGTCGAAATGCGTTTTACCAAGGATATCAGTCAGCTCATCGTGGGCAGCGGTGAAGGAGCAGTTCGAGTTTTTCGGCTCCAACAGGACGCTGGCCGATTGCTTGGACGACATCAAGGTATAGTTTGGAGCGTCGATGTCTCGAGTCAGGGCGATTCTGTGGTGACCTCTGGCGCCGACGGGCTCGTGCGGCTCTGGCCTATTCGTGAAAAAGATTCTTCACCGCAGATATTGTCGGGGCACATCGGTTTTGTTCCTTTCGTCAAGTTTTCCCCCAATGGACAGCTCATTCTTTCTTCGGGTATTGATGGTACGGTTCGAGTTTGGGATCGTTCGGGTCATCAAGTAACCGCGACATACATGCCGGGACGCATGGCCCCAAGAATTGCCTTTTCCCCCGATGGGCATACCGTGGCCTTGGGAAATACCGAGGGATCGGTGCAAATTTGGGATATTGATTCGGGCGTTTTGCGCCCGCTGGGTGCGCACGCGCGAGCCATAGCCTATTTGTCGTTTTCGCCCGATGGCCGCAAACTCGGCACCGGAAGCGTTGATCGAATTGCCAAAGTCTGGGACCTCGAATCAGCAACCGCCACGGATTTTCAGGGCCACGAGGACGCAGTCTCGTGGATTTCGTTTTCGCCGGATGGCCGGACTCTCGCCACGGGAAGTGCCGATCATCGTCTGAGATTGTGGGATTTGGGAGCGAACGAGCCGCGAACGTACGATGCAAGTGGTTACAATGTATTGGGTTTGTCGTTCCTGCCCGACGGGACCTCGATCGTGGGCTTCAGCGCCGGCGGTTTGGCGCGCTTGTGGGATGTGTCGTCAGGAAAAACCATGCGACTCTTTCGCGGACACCGCGGGAGCATCACTTCACTTGCGCTGGCCAAAGATGGCGCTGTATTTGCCACGAGCAGCGATGATCGCACGATCCGCCTTTATGACCTCGAAAGCGGCGAAAGCCGCGTCATGGGAATGCACGACGCACCAGCACGGGCCGTAGGAATCGATCCTCATGGCCAATGGGCCGTCAGCGTCGGCGATGATGGCGCTGTGCGTTTGTGGTCGGACGACCTTCCTCGCGAGCCAGAACCATTACGGGCATGGATTGCGTCCTCCGTTGCCGAGGTCATCGACGTCAATGCACTCGGTGCAGGTAGTATTCCCCTACCTTGACGAACGTCCGCTCGTTTTCTGGAGATCACGTCCGCCCGGACCAACCATTAGCACGCGTAGCGCGTCCTTCATGCTCGCGCGCGTTTCAATCCGCCCGAGTCCCACATCGAGCGAAACGATGGCTCGCGCGACATCCGCACGAATTCCGGCAACAATGGCCCGAGCCCCGAGCAGTTCCACCGCTCGGACAATCCGTCCAATATGTTCAGCCGTGGAATTGCTGATGCTCGCTACCCCAGTCAAATCCAAAATCGCCCCCCGAATGTTGCGTTTGGTAATCGTATCCAACAAGACGTCCATGATTCGGCGCGCCCGCTCTTCATCCAATTCGCCCAGCACCGGCATGGCTACGATATTTTCGGAAACATCGAGCAGCGGAGTGGACAACGTCCGAATGTCGTTCTTCTGGCGCTCGATGATGTTCAGTTTGTCCCGGAGCGTCCGTTCGCTTTCCTTGCGTTCGGTGATATCGAAGAAAAACCCTGACAAGAACCGTTGTCCGTTTTCTTGCTCCACCAAACCAATCACCATGTGCAGCCAATGAGATTGCCCATCCTGAGCAATCACGCGAAAATCGAGTCCCGGATGTTTTCCGTCCGCGCACGCCCGTGCGAAGGCCGCGAGTGCATTGTCGCGATCATCTGGATGAACGTTCTCTTTCAAGAAATTGGGTCGCGACCAAAAAGTTGCTGGCCAACCAAATCGTTTTTCTGCTTGTACCCCGACAAACGTAAACGTATTCGAATCCGCATCGAATTCCCACGGAATCACGTCCGCCGTTTCGACGAGCCGCCGCAGCCGCTCCTCGCTCTTGCGCAAAACTTGTTCCGCCCGCCGTCGTTCGGTGTTTTCCCGCGCGAGCGCCGAATAAAGCTTGGCGTGCTCCAGCGAATTGGCGGCCTGATGCGCCAGAAATTCCAGCAAAGCCAGGCGTCGCGGCGTGAACATTCCTCTTCCCGAGTTGTTTTCCAGGTAAAACACCCCCACGATCGTCAACTGTCGCAGAATCGGAAAACATACAATCGACCGCGGACGATTCGCCGAAATGTAAGGGTCATCCGTCCATGTGGCGTCGACGACGGCTTCGTCCAGCGTCACCGGTTCGTACGTCGTACGCACATGCTCCAGAATCGAGGCCGGAAGAATATCGCCTATCGATTTGGGGACCGGCCCGGGGACTTCGATTTCCAAACCTTTGGACGTCGTCCACGCTTTGCCAGCATGATTCAATTCCCCGTCCTCGACTTCGAGGAGCACATGACACTTTTCTGCCGCGACGTGCTCCGTGAGGATTTTCATCAAGGTTACGATCAGCTGCTGCAGTACGATTTCTTTCGATACCGCTTGCGCCACTTTTACGGCGGTGAATACATCCATGTCGCTCGAGCTGCGAATGGCCGGCGGCGGAATGCTCGCCGATGGATCGGTCGCGCCACTCAATTTTGGAAAGCGGCGATCGATTTGGAGCATCTTTGCCGAAGCACCCCAGCGGCCATAGGCGTTTCGCGCCAAACGATAATAGGTTCCGGCAATGAGCGGAAAGTCGCGCGCCACGTAAAATCGAGTGGCGATATCTGCGGCCAGAGCTTCTAGGTGTGTAAAACCATTTTCTCGGGCTTCCGTGACGGCTTGGTCGTAGGCGCGCATCGCATCCAGGTCACGCCCTTCCAAACGAGCGCGTTCGGCAACCAATAATGCTCGTTTGTGCTGAAACGTTTGCGGACAACGATCGGCCCAACGTTCGAAATCTTGTTGCACATTCTCGAATTCCGCGGGCAAACCTGTCGTCCGCGTCGCCGTCGCCGCCAATGTCGTCCAAAACCAATATTCAGAAACGAGGATCTGGGATCCCAAAGCTGCAATCGATGGGCGCAAATGATTACTCACGAACAACGCGGCATCGTATTCTTGAGCTAAAACGAGCGAAATTAAATCGATTACGCGACAAGCCGCATGACCAAGACGCAGATCTTCATTCCACGTGCCGCTCTTGCCGCGACGTTGCACCGTTCGCCCTTTTTGCTGCCCAATGAAACGCTCGATTGCGTCGCACAAATCCCCCATGCCCTCGTCGTCGCCCGTTTGTCCGCGAATGACGCGCCGCCTTCGAAGTGCCTCATCCAGCACTTCATCAAGGGACACACCTTGCAAGAGGCTCATGAATGCAATCATCGAGGAAATGCGAATAGCCACGCGACCATCACCCGAGGTCAACGCTAGCTCATACGTTCGATTGCATTGATCAATCGTGTTTTGCAGCGGATGCGTCCATATCGACATGGTCGCGGCATACTTCATGGCCACCGCCGTGTGGTGGCGCGTCGTTCCACGTTGCGCCGATAATTGCAGAGCTACCTTGCCAAATCGTGTCCCTGTCCGATGATCCTTCTGCCGCCCAATCAATGCCGCGCCAAACGCGACATGACCAACGCTCGACGAATCCGCATTGCCATGCAACAGCGCCAAACGCGAAAGATGACAAGCCACCAAATCCGCCGCACCCGAACCCAACACTTGCGCGCTCGGATGCACCATGAACAACGTTTCGCTCGCGTCAAGAGCCACTGGATCCGTCATCCGGTCCAAATCGGCAATCTCTTCAACCGCGCGATCCCCGAGCGCCTCCCATACACTGTCAAGAGCTTGTTTGACGACGTCGGCCGAAGGCGCCGCTTCCAGGCGAATACCACTCGGCGCCAGCGCACGAGCCGCCCATTCGACGGCCTTCAAATGATTCCCCGTACGCGTGGCCATTTCAATCATCCAACGCCACGCCCGACTCATTTCGGGAGCATCCGGAACACGTGAGCGCAAACTGTCGAATAGCGAGATCGCCTGCACCCGTTCTCCCTCGGCGCAAATGCATTCGAGCCGGGCAAAGTCGATTTGCTGACCCATTTGTACCCACGGGCTTGACCAAACATCCCCATTCGGAACCAAGGCCAATCTTGCCGCCTCGAGGTATTGAAGGGCCACTTCGTGCGCCGCCATTGTCATCGCGCTTCGGCCCGCATCGAGCAATGCCTGCGCCACTCGCAATCGCGTATTTTCATCTTTTTTTTGCAGCCCGCCATCACGAACGGCAATGACGAAATGACTTGCGGCGACGGATGCTCCTCCTGTTGGTGCAGAGCGGGACGGACCAAATGCAACGTGCTCGCCAATTTGCAAGTGCATCAGCCCGCGAGCCGTCGGATCCATTCGATCGTGACAAACCTTAGCCAATTGCGGATCGACAAACACATACATCCCGCCTTGTCGGCGCAGCAGACTCGCATCCACCGCCTTCGTCAGCTGTTGCAACACATCGGCCGGCGGCATGTCCAGCGCCGCGACGACACTATCAAAGTCCCCAAATTGCCCATGACTCGCGACAGCTTCCAGCGCCTCTTGCATTTCAGGAGGCAACGTCGTCGTTTCCAGCGTTCGTGAATGCGGACCAGCATCGTTGCTCGGTGTGTTTGTGAGGCCGAAACTAAATCGTTCGACCACAAACCGTTTTCCCCCCACGAATGTTTTCCACGCTTGTTCGTCGAGCGGTTCAGCACCGTCCGCCATCAACGCCACGACCACGATTTGTCGGCTTTCGCCGTGCCCAAGGATTCGCGACAAACCCCGCAACGTCGCGGCATCTGCTTGCGTCGCATGGCGAAGAAAAAACACGATCGGTGATTCTCGTGGCGACAGCGCCGCAAATACTCGAGCGAGGAGTGTTTCCAAACGATCTCGCGCAAAGCCAAAAGAAAGCCCCTCGGGCGCCGTGTTCGACGTAAAAATCGGAATGAACGCCGGACAGAAATCCGTGAGCAACGTGCCGCATGGCTCAGCCGCTTGCTGCACCCGATGACGTAACGAAACACCGACCGAACCAGGCTCGGTCGCAATGCGCGGAACGAATGACGTCAAACCCCGAATCAGAGCTCCATACGGCCCATCGAGGCCAATGACATTGGCTTCTCCCGTCAGCGTCCACGCCCCCGATTCCAATGCCTTCGCCTGCAATTGCTGCAGCACCGCCAGCTGCGATGTGAAATGGTCCGTGCGCACGAGCATCAATAGCGGTTCCGATGCGGCCCAAGCGCGCTGCATCGTCGCATCCAACACTTGAATCGTCGCCTCTGCACCAGCGATCCCCTCCGCTGGTACGTTCACGCGTTGAGTCGTCGTCGATTCCAAAGGAAGTACCTCGTGCCAGATGTCTCGTACAAGCTTGCCCCCCGCAAACACTTCTGTCCCGCACGCAGGCCAATCAGCCTACAACGGGAAATCGGGGTATGGTAACGAACGCAATGGCTCGCCGTCAATGACGGGGACAGCTTCCTGGCAAACTGTCAAAATTGGGGAGGAATTGCAGGAGGTTCACGCGCTACGCCGTTAATCGTCTGCGCATTCGAGCCGCGATTCAGTGAATCGCCGCCGCCGTGGCTTCCGCGGATTTGGCGCGTTCTTCAGCGGCTTTTTTGTGATTTGCCTCAGCGAGTTGACCTGCAGCAGCGCGATAACGTGTCGCAATGTCTCGGAAATACGCCGCGTCAGCGCCGATCGGAGCCGTTATTTGTTTTACGAGCGCCGCATCGAATGCTGCAAATCCAGCCAGCGGCCCTTTTTGTTGCGCAGTCGAAAGTGCATCAAGTGACTTGACATCACCCATTCCCAACATTGGAACGGGCGCGTTGCGCACCATCACCGCCGCATCTTCCGGTCCATTTCGCAAAGCTTCGGCCAGAGCAAAGATCAGTTTGTCCTCGTCCGTTCGTTCCGATTCGGGAATCGCGGCCAAAAGCGCCAATGTCTGATCGAAATCGACCGCGCGCAGGTAGGTTCGGCCAAACTCGAGCCGCGCGCGTGCGTACAGACGCCGAATGTCCGGCGCCAACTCTCCATCTTGCAAAGCGATGCGATGTCCCAGCGGCACACCGCGTTCGAGCAGTGCGCGCATGAATGCCGCCTGCTTCGTTCCTTCACGTGGCAGCAGGATTCCGGCGTAAAATGTCGGCAATTTTTGCGCCAACCGATCTTGCACCGTCGTCGCTTCCGCTTTGCTCAACGCCGGAAAGAGCAAAGCATCGAGCGCATCGATGCGTCGACCACCATAAAGACGCGACAACAAGCTGCGCGCCCGATCGATTCGTGCGTCATGCAAAACCCCTGCTTGGCCCAGGTCACGCAGGCCCACGAGCGTCGCATCGCGACCCCGATCTTTGCGGGGATCGAGTACCTGATCGAGCTGAGCGTAGTAGACATTCGCGCGTTCCGTGTCCTTGGCAAACTCGGCAGGAACGGGCGCTCCGCGTACGGCTTCCACGATTCGAAGCTCGGCCATGCCCGCTTCGATCGCCGCGATTCCTCGCGCATACGACGTGAGTTTCAAACCCTCTTTCGACAGCTCTTCGATCGCCACGGCTTGCGACGACATCCACTCTTTCATTGGACCTGCAATGAATTCTTCGACCTTCTTACGCTCGAATGGCGGCGCGAGTTTCGGTGCGGAGCTGCCCGTACGCGCGATCCGTGAGGCCGTCGCCAAGCCGCGCAGCGTCGCATACATCGCGCCATCAATGCCTGCAGGTGGGCTGCTCACGAGCGGTTCGACCAAAGCATCACCGCATTCGAGCGGCGCCATTTCCGCGCGGAGAGCTCGCGTCATACCCGCAGGCAAACCCTCGCACTTTTCGAGTCCTGCAAGCTGCGCATCGCGTTTGTCCGGGCTCGATTCCGAAAGCGCCTTGTCAAGTGCGGCGAGAGCTTCATCGCGTGTTTTGCACGCCGGCGCTGCTGCTGGTTTTCTCGTGACGAACGCCTTGCAAGTTTTTGGCGCTTCCGCGAGCCCCTTGGGCGGTGCGGCCAGAGCTGACACATTCACGCTCACTGCGGGCGGTTCTTCCAAACGTTCCTTCTGGTACGCCGGCTTGGAAGCTGCGGGTTTGTCTTGCTTGACCTCCGTCGTCGTCGCACTGCCCTTGTCGTTTGTCCCGGACGAGGAAGCACCGTTCGAGGTGTTCGTATTCGTCGCATTCGTCGGGGTTTGTGGGTTTGGCGTCGGAGTAGCTGCACTGCCTGTGCAACCGGTGAGCACGGCGAGCATAAAAACGGGAAGGAGCTTGCGCATAGGACCTCTTGCGGGTTCGTTTCGTCATTGTTGCTTAGGCTGGTCCGCGCACGGCGACAACAACGTCGTGCAAAGAGTTCCCATGAAAATGCCCCCAGCTGTTCCAACAATTCGACGCCCACCTCGGATTTGGGGCCAAGGGTGCCAATTCGCCAAATGTCCAAACGCACTGTCGAAATCCTGATAGCATCATTGCTCCGAGGAGCGTGGCCGTGTCCGAATCCGCATCCCCCGCAGACCCGAGCCTTGCTGCAAACCGTACTCCGCGCGTCGTGTTGCCCGTTGAAAAATACGTCTTACCCAACGGGCTCGAAGTCATTTTGCACGAGGAGCCGCGCACACCCGTCGTTGCCGTCAACATTTGGTATCACGTCGGCGCCAAGGACGAGGGGCCGGGGCGCAGCGGTTTTGCGCATCTCTTCGAGCATGTGATGTTTCAAGGCTCGCGTAATGTCGGAGAGGACAAGTTTTTCCAGTATCTCGAACGCGCCGGCGCCAGCGATCGCAATGGATCGACCAATTTTGATCGCACCAATTATTTCGAAACCGTGCCCATTGGAGAATTGGCCCTCGTCCTTTGGCTCGAAAGTGATCGCATGGGCTATCTGCTCGATCACGCCAATGAAACGACATTTCACGAGCAGCGGGAAGTCGTCAAGAACGAGCGTCGGCAACGAATCGAAAATGCTCCGTGTGGATTCGTAGGTCATTTCATTTACGACGTCCTTTTCCCTTTGGGTCATCCCTATCATTTTCCGGTCGTGGGTTTACCAGCCGATCTCGACGCCGCCAATATCGAAGACGTGCGGTCTTTTTTTCGCCGGTATTACGTGCCAAACAATGCCACATTGGTAATTGCTGGCCATTTCCAAGCCGACAAAGCCAAAGAGCTCGTTTCCAAATATTTTGGAAGTTTGCCTCGCGGAGCCGATCCGGGCGTCATTCGAGGCCCCTTGGCGCCGCCACCATTGACGCGGCAAATTCGTCTCGACGTGCAAGCCGATGTCATGTTGCCCCGGCTCGTCATCAATTGGGTCACTCCCCAGCATTACGCTCGGGGCGACGCCGAACTCGATATCATTTCCGATATTTTGTCCGCAGGTCGATCCAGTCGACTCTACAAACGACTCGTGTACGAATTGCAGGTGGCCCAATCCGTCAGCGCCGTCCAAGCATCCTCGGAACTTGCCAGCGTATTCGAGATCTGTGTGAATCTATTGCAGAATCAAAGCATCGAGCACGCTTTGGCCATCGTCGATGAAGAACTCGATGCCTTGCGTACGAACGCGCCCACGAGCGCCGAGGTCGAACGCGCACGTACCCGTTCACTCACGGGATTGATTTTTGGAGCAGAAAAAGTCACGGGTCGCGCCGATGCATTTAATTTGTACAATCGGCGGGCCGGAGATCCCGCATATTTCGCAAAAGATATCCAGCGTTACGAAAACGTTGGAGCGAGCGACGCTTCTCGGGCCGTGGCTACGTATCTGCGTCGCGATAATCGCGTCGTCACGTTCGTGCATCCCACGCCGCATGCGCCACGCGCGGGACGTCTCGCGGACCAATCCCCCGACAAACCTTCTGCCGGAACCGTTCGTCATGGTTGATTCCCAAAGACCCTCGGCGCGCGGCGATTCGTCGTTCCGCCGCGAACCACCAGCCGCCGAAACGCAATTGGTTTTCGTGCCGCCCCAAATTCAAGAAACCAGGCTCTCCAATGGCCTGCGTATTCTTTGGGCCGAAAGGCACCATATGCCCATCGTGGCCCTGCAAATCGTCGTCGATCGGAGCTTCGATTTGCAAAACGCTCCCGGGATCGCCACCCTGACCGCAGCAATGATGTTCACTGGGACCGAATCGCGTACCGCCCTCACGCTGAGCGACGACCTCGAAGTCATTGGTGCACGTGCAGGCGCATGGGCAGATAAAGATGGAATGGGCGTCAGCGGCCAGGTCCTGCAAAACCAGTTTCCCGATTTGCTGGAAATCCTCGCCGATGTCGTTCGTCGCCCATCATTTTCCGCTGAAGAACTCGAACGTGAACGAGCCAAGCGATTGTCGCTTTTGGCCGCGGAGCGCGACGTCCCCGATTCTCTGCTCGAAGATACCGTCGAAGCAATCCTTTACCCCGAAGGCCACCCATTTCATGCACCCGCCCTGGGAGATGAAGCGTCCATTGGCGCCGTGCAAGTCGAGGACCTGCGGAGGCTCCATCAATTGGCGTTTCGTCCAGCGCACGCGACGGTTGCGATTGCGGGCGATATCGACCCAGCAGTGGCCATCGAACACATCGAGAAATATTTGGGGGATTGGACGGGCGCCGAGGTCCCGCGAAAAACGCCTCCAGAGCCGCGGATTTTGACCAAAAGCGAACCGCGGGTGTATTTACTCGATCGCCCCGGAGCGTCACAATCGAACGTTACGGTTGCGCTCGTGGGTATTTCCCGGAAGAACCAGGATTACGACGCGGCGATGGTGCTCAATACGCTGTTTGGTGGGCAATTTTCGAGCCGTCTCAATATGAACCTTCGGGAAAAACACGCGTATTCTTATGGTGCCTACAGCTTGCTCGCCCCGCGAAAATGGGCCGGCCCTTGGACCGCAGGCGGCGCAGTTACCACATCGGCCACGGCTTCAGCCATTCGCGAAATATTCATCGAAATCGAACGACTGCGTAATGAACTGGTTCCGGAAGTGGAACTGAGTAATGCCAAGACGAACCTCATTCGAAAACTTCCCTCCAGGTTCGAGACCGCCGCCGGCACCGTCCAAGCCCTCGCGTCGTTATCATCCATGGACTTGCCCCTGGATTCATTCGCGTTGCGGCAAAGCCGTGCGGCCCGAGTAACCGCCGAAGACGTCCTCCGCGTCGCTCGAACCTACCTCAGGCCCGACGATATGCGCATATTCGTCGTCGGCGATGCCGCCCTCGTTCGTGACGATTTGGAAAAGTTGGAACTCGGACCGATTGAAGTGCGCTCGACTCAATCGTAAAATGGGCCCGTCCAACAAAAACTCAACGTTTCGTCGAAGCCAAAAACGAAAGTAGTCCCGAGCATTTCTTGCCCAAATCGAGCCCAAAAGAGGCCTTGAATTCACAGATTGCCTTGGCCTCCGTCAGGTCGTTCGGCTTGCCCGACAGAATTGCTTTGGCCGCCCGCGGCTCGGCCCGTTTTTCTAGTTCGTCCCGCCAGACACTTATATTTTGCAAATCTTTGTTTTTTAGGGCGGTACGGAGATCGTCAGAAACCTGGGTGGCCGAGGCCCAAGCGCGAGCTGAGCCCGCTGCATATTTGGAGTACGTCCCGAAAAACTGACTTGCGGCGGGGGTTTCTTGGCACGGCATATCTTTGGGTGTGCGGAGGAGATCTTCGGCATCGAGTTTTTGTTCGATGGCTTTTCCGAGGAGCGCGGCGGCGGTTTTGGCTTGACCGAGGTCGTCGGCGGTGAGTTTTCCCGCGGCGAAATTCTTGGCCAAGGTCTCGCAACCCGTTTCGCGCGCCGTGGTCGCCCGTTGCGCGGCGCATGATTGCAGCCGAGCATCGCGCCGCTGCAGTTGATCCGGCGTTGCGCGCGTCATGTCGGCACTCGCAATGGTTTCCACTCTGCAAGGATCTTTATCGGTAATGATCGATTCAACGCGCGATCGGGCGTCTTTGATTTGCTTCTCCGACCACCACATCGAAGCGCCAACGCCGACCAACACCAAGAGCAGGACGACCGAAATCACTCGAAATAGCCGACGTCGCGCAAGCGAACGCGCGACGAGAGGACTCCCTTCGAGAATATCGCCACATTGCGCGACCAATGCTTCCCACGTGCTGATTTCAGCGGCCAATGCATCGAGCGGCACATACAATTCCTTATCCCTGACAAACCGCTGGGCCACATTGCGTAGAGCCATCGCCCCGCTTTCCCGATATACGTCGACCGCGGTTCCTCGTGACAAACCCGTAAGCAATCCACCGACACTTACCGCTTGTTCACGATAGGCTTGGATCGCTGCAGCTTGGGCTGTATCGAGTTTGTCGAGTGCGGGAAGCAATGTATCCCACGGGAGCAGTTTTTCGACTTCGTTTGGGGGAAACCCTACTTGGCGAGCCGCATTCTGGATACCATTTTTCAGTCCAGCTAATAATTCTGATTTCGCAAATCCGGCGAGGCCATCGGCGATCACGCCATCGCGAAGATGGCCCGATGCTTTACGAATTGGTGCGAGTGCGGGCTCGACCAACGCATCGCCGACGTCTTTGCCTTGGGTCATCGACGTGGATGCTACAAGGAATTTTAGCGGGTGACAAACGGAATCATGCCCTTGAACATACGACACTTCTCGTGGTTTTGCGTGCGCTGCACTCGACATCCGTGCCGTGGGCCTCTTCTCTTCGGGTGATCACAATCTTTACGTCGGGGTTCGTCCGTGATAGGCCGCGGTCATGGCCATTGATCTTTTGCTGATGCGTCATCGCGAACAGCGTCCATTTCTCGAACAACCTCTAGCTGGTTTGGCAGGGGCTGAGGGACCGCCGGACGAACGTACCAAGTTGGAAGGACAAACCGCGCTAGAACGACGAGCAAAAGAGGAACACGGTGACGGTTTTTTGCGCGACGATGCAGCGGATCCGCAGGACTTGGCCGCGCAAGGGTGGGGTATCGTCATTACGGACGACGAACGTGGCGAGCAGCTTCTTTCGGCGATTCATGATTTGCGGCAAGCGCGCCAAGCACAACAAGGGTTCGACGTGACCGTGTACCGCGTCAAACCCGGAATGGACGCTCGCGAGGCAGCGCGGTGGAAGAACGACGTTTATTGGAACCCGCGCGTCAGTCGCAAAGCACGCCCTCGATACCTCTTGGTACTCGGCGATCTCGATGGGGTTTCCCTCGAATTCCAACAAATGGTCGGGCTAGATACCTATATGGGGCGTCTTGCATTTTCCGATCTTCGAGCTTATGGGGCATATGTCGAAAAAATTCTTCAATGGGAAAAAAAGCCGGAAAGTGCGGCATATGGTCGAGCCATGTTTTACACGGTGCGGGATAGCACCAACGCGACGAATTCAGCCCATCGGCAGCTCGTCAAGCCCTTGTGCAATTCATGTACCAAAGCTTCTGAAACCGATGGGGAAATCGAAGGCACAGACGTATCCTCCATTCCTTTTGAATATGGTCAGGACGATCCAATTTCGCCGGTTCTGAATATCCTCCAAGACAAACGGCCTGGGGTGTTTTTCTCGGCTAGCCACGGCCTTGGTGCGCCTTTGGATGGGTTCGAGACGCCTGCTTTGCGTCGAAACTTGCAAGGGGCCATGTGTTTTGGTAATGGCAAAAAGTTGACCGGGGCCGAACTGGTGGGACAAACGTTTTTACCGGGCGGCGTTTGGTTCATGCTGGCCTGTTATGGGGCAGCCACACCGGCGAAAAGTGCTTATTATGAATGGTTGCGCGTGCTGAAGGAAAATGACAAATATCGAGAATCTGCGTCCGCGGTCCTCGAGGGGCTGCCCGGTAGTGGGGAAAAACCATTTGTTGCGGCATTGCCGCAAGCGGTGCTTGCCAATCCCCAGGGCCCCATTGCCGTCATCTCGCATGCCGATCTCGCCTGGACGTTTGCTTTTGAAGATGTCGAGAAAGGCACAAGTCATACCGAGCGCTTCGAGGGACTCGTGAAAGGAATCCTCAAAAAAAATCGCATTGGCACGGCATTCCATGATTTGTATCGTTTTTGGGGCGAGAAAAGTAGCGAATTGCTCCTCCATTACGAGCCCAACGATCAAGACGTGCTGAGCCGCGATCCCATCGAGAGAAGCCTTTTGTGGCTCGCGCGAAACGATATCGCTGGATATATGCTTCTGGGCGATCCCGCAGCGCGTCTGCCTTTGGCTGGAACGGCCCCAAAACCCGCCAAAAACCTAGAAGAACCATCGAATCGCGTCGTGGTCGGAGCTGTTGTGCCACCCATTGAAACCACGGGCCCCGGCATCGACGAAAGGAAAATGGAGCAAGCCGTCATTGCCGTATTGGCTGGAGAAAGCGTAGCGGCCGTCGCGGCCCGTTTGCGGGTTGATCGAGACAAACTACCGCGCTGGGTGAGCAGTTATCGCGAAGCGGGACTCGCTGCCTTGCGGAAGTATCGCTAATCGTCCATGCGACTTTAGCGATCCTTGATTCGTTCCAAACATTGTGCGGCGCTCAGTTCAGCCGATGGGTCGTCGATCGCCAGCATCCATGCGCGCAGCTTCGCGGAGGGGCAATAGGCGCTTGCGGCCCACAATTTCCGCGTGATATCCTCGATTTTCATGGGCCGAGACTGCACGATACCATTCGTCGATGCGGTCAGTAATGACAATTCTGGAGTCGTCGTCCACGAAAGCCACTGAATTGGCGCCGACGGTTCTTGAAGCGTGGCCATGAACCGGATGCGAAGTTTTTCCTCCGTTCCAACTGCCGTGCGAAAAATTCGAGTGGCGCCGTCTCGGCTCAAGGTCGCGATGAATTCGCCGTCGGGCGAAAATTCGGCGGCGTCCACGGTGCCGCCCGCGAGCATGAGCGATTTTTCGTTACCCAGTGCATGATCAAAAAGCGAGGCCCCCGTATTGTAGATCAGCAAAATATTTCGCGCCGACACCGCGGCGGAAACGAATTTGCCCTCGTACTTGGATTGCGACAATTGAAATTTCCCATCGTCGACATTCCACACTCGTGCCGTTTTGCGCGTCGTCAACGTGACGATCAGTTTTCCATCGAGGCTCGGGATAGCCATGGCGACCGGTTCGTTGTGGCGAAATTCGGCTTTGGGATTGTCCTCCGCAATGGCATAGATACGGGCAAACCCATCCGTCGAAGCGGTAACGAATTCAGTGCCATTCGATAACCACTTGATTGTCCGAACTTCCCCTTTATGCAAATAACACCGCAATGGTTCGAGCGAACCAGTTTCATATACGCAGGCATACGCGTTCTCCGATGCGGCGACGAAATATGAGCCCGAAGGATCAAAGGCAATGGATTGTATCGTCGTATCGGTAACATTTATCGGGGCAACGCTGGGCGTCTTTTCGTGAGCTCGCCGCGGCGCGGTAATGGTGCGGGTCGGGAGCAACGTGAGCCCACGGCCGGTGCGCAATATGGCCACATACGCTCCATCGGGCGATAAAATCAGATTCTGGGCGTCAGAAAATTCTCCGGCGTCGACGAATTCAGCTGGCGAAGAGCGACGAATGCGGACGACACGCCGTTTTTCTTCCTGTACGAGGGCCGCGAATCCGTTCCCGGAAGTGCTCCACGATGCCGCGAGCACGCGATGTGTAGGTGAAGGATCCGGCAAACTTTCCTTATGCAAAAATTGCGTCTGGATACGAAAAACTCGAATCTCACCCGTTCGACATCCAACGGCAATTCGAGTTCCGTCGTCGTTCATTGCCAAACGCGCGACACTGCACGCAGCTGGAATCGTTGCTTCATCCGATGGCGCTCCGAGCCTTCGTACATGCAATACATCATTCTGATCGGCGCCCAAAATGACATGGCCATCGCGACTCCAGTCCGCACGCGAAATGGTACCTTTTGGCCACAGAGTCAATACCTCGCCTTCGCCCGACGCAGGTAAAACCCGTACAGCTCCATCGGCATTACGCATTGCGATGTGTTTGCCCGTCGGTGAGAATGCCGCCCAATAGGCCGGTTCGCCATTGGCGAGAATTCGACCCTTTCCCTGCTGGTCGAGATGTTCGAGACGAACCGGACCGACCTTGAGATTATCGCCAGAATCCGCATCCGCCAAGATGAGCAGACGCGAACCCGTCGGGTCGTATTCGAGCGAAATGACTTGCCCGTCAACGTCGATGAACCGAGCATCTTTGTTTCCCCGCAGCGAATGAATACCGATTTTGCCATCCGAAGCTCCGGAAGCGAGCTCCAATCCGTCGGCGCGATATGCGAGTGTTGTGACCTGACGCGTCGGATCATTGGGCGTACCAAGCAGTTCCGGCAACTTGGAGGACGACAATGCATTAAAGATTCGTGGCGCACTGTCCGACGCCGTGGCTATCGTCTCGTCTTTCGGATTCGTGGCTACAGCGAGCACTGGATGGGTGTGGGCAAGGGTCACCTCCCGCTTTGTACCATCCAACGACACAATGCGTACATCTTTGTCGTCGGACGCGCTAATCACCTGTTGGCCATTGGCTGTAATCGTCAGAGAAAGAACTTGTGCCCCGTTTTGATGCTCGGTGATCGGCTGCTCGGCACCACCAGAAATGGGTACCTTGAAGATGATTCCATCACTTCCAGCGGCTATCAGCCACTGGTTGTCACGGCTAAACTGCAGCGCTCGTATTGAACCATGTTGCAACTCGTAGAGCATTTCCGCAACAGGTTTGTCGAGGGCCTTGAGCGCCGTATCTTCGAATCCGTCCAATTCATCGGGTTCTTTGATTTCGCGTAAGAATACGACCGCTCGAGTGGCATCCGAGTCGACAAGACGTCCCGATGTCGCAAGCAAAGCCGCCATTTGCGCTAGTTTTGACGATTTGTCCGTTTTTTCCTGCTCGCCGAGCAACAATTTATTATAAAGGGCCAATTCTTCGGCTTGGGCGCGACTCTGCCGCAAATACAGCACCGTGACGAACGTAATGGCGGTAAGGAGCATGATGATGCCCACGGCGAGCGCCATGTGCCTCTGCATTTCTTGGCGCTCACGAGCCTCCGCGGCCTCTTTGGCCCGGGCAGCTTGCTCTTGTTCTTCTTTTTCTCGCTCTATCCGGCGAGTTTCGGCGCGAATGCTCTCTTCGATGAAATCCAAACAATCTTTGCCGAGCGCTCCAGGTTTTTTCTCGCGCAATTCGATCGCTTTGGGCAACGATTTGCTGGGAATCAAATAATACGGATCATGTGGATTCTCACGATATTTTTGGGCTCTCGTCCGCAGTTCGTCGATTTCTTCCAGTATTTGGCGATCCGTGTCGATCCAATCGTGCAGCACCTTCCATTGTTGCAGAATCGCGTCATGAGCCAATTCAGCCCATGGTCCGTCCGTAGGATCCTTCCCGGTTACGATCAAGCGACTTTCCTCGAATTGAGCGAGTGCATGGTCAAACTCTTTGGCATCTTCGGGATGGTCGGGTTTGTGGTCATCGATCCACGCCCTTTGCCGCGCATCCGCGCGCTCGCCCTCACCCGCACTCACCATCGCCTCGAGAAATATCTTGGCTTGGAGCTGCTGGGCTGGGGTGAGTTGATTGTAGACACGGTTTGCCGCCCGGCCCAAGGCACCGTCGAAGCCACCTAATTCGCGATATGCTGCATGCGTCAGCAAATTATTTTGCCGTTTGGACCAGAGGTCGTCGAGAATATATGCGAGCAATGGCAAAGATGCGGCTGCCGCTTCTCCAGCGTCCCGTAAAATGGTTTCAGCCAGGTCATCGGCAAAGCGAATTCCCACACGTGCCGCAGGTCCGATCACGACATCCCGCAGGCGATTCGGGGGCATACGCGTGAACCAATACGTGTGGTCGACATTGTAAGCAATGCGATCCAACGATTGACGCACGTTACTGTTTTCAATGACGATCTCGTCGACTCGCGCCAAGTAATCGACGCGCAAAATGCACAAGACCACGATCGACGCATCCCGCGCGTGCGACAAATTGATGAGCGCTTGAACGAAATCCTGCGCTTGGACGAGACCCTGCCGATCATCCTGCCTGTCGGGTGCGGACTGAACGACCGTGAAGATTTCCTCGAATTGGTCGACGATGATCAGCCATTGTTCCCCGCGCGTTTCGTTGGTAAACCGTCGTGACTCGATATTTAATGCATGCGCGGTCGAGGGAGGGGCTTTGTCGTCCGCATCGAATTGAAGGTGCATGGCGGGTCGAGTTTTTGTGCGCGTAGGGAAGGCGACGGAGGGCACGGCCTCGCCGAGCAACGAAACTCGTCCGGCTCCGGAGGGGCGTGCTTTTTCCAATTTCGTCTGCAAGGCAGCCAGCGCATTTTGCCGTTCGGCGGGACGCATTTTAATGACGTTCCAACCGGTGGGATTCATATCGCTCCGCTGCAAATCCCCCGCAACGCCCGACATGACCAAGGACGATTTGCCTGTGCCGGATGCCCCCACGACCAGTTGGAATCGTGGTCGAAGTTGATTCATGGCCTGCTGAAGCCGCTCTTTCAACTCCGTCCGTTCAGCCTCGCGACCAAAAAAGAATCTTCGATGGTGCTCCTCGAATGGCAACAGTCCGCGATAAGGACGAAATGGCAGAGGTCGCGCATCCACGCCATCTGCTGAGCGGCGATAAAGCTGCAAACAAGCCCAATCGAGATTGCTGCTCGAGCTTTTGCTTTCGAGCGCCTCGCGCCCGACAATGAACGCGCGTTCCACCGACGCTTGCTCCTCGAGCAATGCCCTGTAAAACGCATTGGTGAATGTCGTCGAACCCGCTTTCGTCAGGGGAAATCGAGCAGCAATGACCGACTCGATCCCCGCGCAATGGAGAGCTCGGGCCACACTGCGCAAGTAGCTATTCGTCGGTTGACCGTCCCCACTTTGGCAGGCCGCAAGGATGACCAACCGTAGTCCTCCTGCATGTTCGCCCAATAAATCAGCCAGACTCTCCGCGTCGACTCGTTTCGAGGTCGATTTGTCATTTTCAGGAAATACGAGTCCATCCTGATCACCGTGGGTGAGCAAGTGCAATACGGCAATCGATTTTTGTCCTTCTTTGCGCCGCATGCGTTCTCGAAGCGCCTCCAACGTCACCGCTGGTAACACATCGTCGTTGGGCTCGAAATTCCACCCTGCAGCCGCCATCGATGTCGAAATGGCCGATTGATGTTTACTCGCCGTCAATACGACATCCTCGGCTGCCGAATGCGCCAACAAGATGCGCCCCCCCTCGGGACGTGGATTGGGCTCCTCGGGTTTTGTTTCCAATCTCTTTCCGAGCAATTCATAACGAATACATAAATTTGGAAATCCGCCGAGAAATTTATACCTGCCTTCGACCGCCAATAACTCGAAAGGTAATCGATGAATCTCGTTCGCTTTCGACCGAATCGTGAGAATCACCAGCTTATTCTGCTCTCTGGCTTTGACAATCTTTTCCGCCATTGGCGTCCAGCACGTATCTTTCAAAAAACGTGCCAATTCATTGGCTACCCGGCCTCGCGCCTCGAGATCCAACGATGATGTCGATTGCAGCGCCTTGAGATCCGCTTCGATCTCGGGGCCCCAGGTGAAATATGCCAGCGTTACGTTATCTTCGCTTTCGTACACGTGATAGTCTTCTTGTCCTATCACTTCGACATGCGATTCGTCGGGGCTCTGCTTCCGCCGAATGTCCAATGTGAATACTAAAGGCTCGTCCATGGTTCGACCCTGCTTGTGCACCCATAGTGCACGACACACAACGGTTGTGAAAAAAACCTGCTTCGGCTTGGCGTGGCACGTACTCGCCTGCCATGCTCAGGATCTATGAGTGCAGACGAGTATCGTCCGTTAGGGGGACATTGGGTGCGGGTCGAAGGGGACCTCGTCAGGTTACGCGTCAAGGGCGTCATTTCGGTCCAAGACATGGCTGAATTCATGCGACTGCAAGCGGCGGTTCGCCGTGAACAGGGGTGGGTATTCATGCTTTATGACAGCCGAGAAAATACGGGCCTCGACCCCGCCGCTCGTAAATATGCGACCGAGCATACGACAAGTGAATCGCGGGTTGATGCGGCCGCCTCGTTTGGGGCACCGTTCAGCATGCGCGTACTCGTAAATATGCTCAACCGCGCCCGTGTCGTATTGGGCAAACCAGGCACGCCCGTCGAACTTTTCAACACGGAAGCCGAAGCTCGACAATACCTCGAATCCGAACGTCGGCGCTTGCGCCCGTCCGTTGCGGCCTGAATCTATTTCGTTTCGAGCAGGCTGGCCAAAGCCGACACATTGGCGTACACTTCGCGCCAACTCGTTACCCCCGGCAAACCTCGGTGTGGTAAAGCGTTTTTTCCACCAAACTTCAGGTCCTTCGTGACCCATCGTTGGAGATGCCAGTGTCGCTTCGTCCATCCCTTCGTTCCTCTCTCATTTTCGTCGTTGCTTGCGCCGCTGCTGCGTGCCAGCCCGGGGCAGCCGGTACCCCCAAAAATCCGGACGCCGCCGGGGGAAAACTCGTCGACGAATCGCAACTCCCCAAACTCCCCCGTTTCGACGCAACCGAGTTTGACACGACGAAGTCCATTTGCCAGGACCTCGATGCCCATGTCAACAGCAAATGGATCTCGCAAAATCCCATCCCAGCGGACAAGACAACCTGGGGTACCTTTGAAATGCTCGACGAACGCTCGGCTGCGGTGCAAAAGCAAATCGTCGAAGCGGCCGCAAAAAAGCAAGCTGCACCTGGCACGGTCCAGCAACAAATCGGAGATCTGTTTGCCGCGGGAATGGACGAAGCCAAACTCGAAGCCGAGGGAATCACGGCCGTCAAACCCTTGGTCGACGAAGTCAATGGATTAAAAGACGCGGCCAGCATTGCGGAATATCTCCGGCGCCAGTTTGCTCTTGGACGCCAATTCGTCTTTTCGTTCAGCCCGGGCGAAGATTTCAAAGATGCCAAGAGCGTCATTGGTTACGCCCAACAGGATGGTTTGTCGCTTCCCGAAAAAGCCTATTACACGGAAGCCAAGTACCAGGACAAACGCGACGCCTTCGTCGCGCACGTCGAACGCCTGCTCGTGCTCGGGGGCGTGGACGCAAATACCGCAAAAACTCGCGCCAAAGCTGTCTTGGCGTTCGAAACGCGTTTGGCTGGGGCTTCCTTATCGCCCATTGAATTGCGCGATCCAGCGAATACGTACAATTTCGTGAGCCTCGATGAAGCCGACAAAGCTTCGCCGAATTTTTCTTGGTCCAAGTTCATGGCGGCGGAAAAACTCTCGGGCGTCAAAGGTTTTTCCCTCTCGCAGCCCAAGTTTTTCGCTGAATTCGACAAGATGCTCACCGAAGTGCCAGCAGCCGATTGGCAAGCGTATTTGCAGTATCACATCATCGAGGAAGCTGCGCCGTATGTGAACGATGCGCTATCGAAGGAGCGTTTTGCGTTTTATGGCAAAGTGATGCGCGGCCAACAGGAGCAAAAACCGCGCTGGAAACGCGTACTCGATACGATCAACGACACGCTG
>DAOMZH010000011.1:0-39976 GCA_035437985.1 Polyangium sp. (in: bacteria)
CGCCCGTGCCCGCGCCACCTGTCCCGGACGAACTGCTGCTACTGCTGCTACTGCTGGTCGCGCCCATTCCGCCCATTCCGCCCGTGCCCGCGCCACCTGTCCCGGACGAACTGCTGCTACTGCTGCTACTGCTGGTCGCGCCCATTCCGCCCATTCCGCCCGTGCCCGCGCCACCTGTCCCGGACGAACTGCTGCTACTGCTGCTACTGCTAGTCACGCCCATTCCACCCATTCCACCCATTCCACCCATTCCACCCATTCCACCCATTCCTCCCGTGCCCGAAGACGAGGAGGACGAAGACGACGAACTGCCTCCATCACCCATAATGTCGATACGATCGACGTGATAACCGAAGTTTCGTCCGGTAGCATTTGTGACGAGCCGAATATGTACGGTTTCGCCCGGAATGATGACGCTATTGACGTTCGTATTATTGCCGAAAAGGATTTGATACAAATCCCCGAGTGCATCCGTCAGGTAGATATTGTCGCAGCCGATGCCTACACAATTCCCGCCCGTTTGCGTCGTGACTTGCGTGAAATGCACGCGAAGGGCTTGAGCTCCGGGGTAGGTGAATGTCTGCTCGTTGTCGAGGTTATTGGGGTAGTTGGTGCCGACTCGAGGATTGTCAATCGAAACGGGAACCGAGGTCACCACGGTCGTGAGCGGCGATGGAGTTGATAGTATGCGGCTCAGACCTTGCTTGATGAAACGCCGGCGTACGGCGTCTTGGTGCACTCCACCGAAAAGCATCGAGTCCACATCGAGAATCGATTGGGTAGCCCCGAAAAACGTTTCATTGATCGAATGCGAGAAATGCGCTTCGATGATGAGACGATTCATGACATCCGCCCCGAGGGTCATGTCGAGCGATGTCGTGGCCGCAGACCACATTTCGCCGTCGTCATGCACTTCGTTGACGAAATTCTCCGGATAATGTTTAGCCGAATCCAGCCGTCGCAAATACGGGGGGACGTGGCTGTCATATGCAGTCGCGTCCCATTCGGCCATTACGTACGGATCGTCCATTTTATGTGACAAGAGTCGATCCATCGATCCGGCCAAATAGTCGCCAAATCCTTCGCCCATGGCCCCTGATTGATTGCCCGAACCATAATCCGGCACTTGATTGTCTTGAATCGCGTGACCATACTCGTGCACGACCACGTCGGCATCTTCGGCATCGTCGACGCCGCCCAAACCGAACGTAATGGCTAATGTCCCCGGATCGTAGAAGGAATTGTCGTCCGGTATTCCGTCAACGATGGCCTCTTGCTGTCGCCCGTTGGCATTCGTAAAACCGAGCGCTTGAATGCGGGATTGAGTGCGATCGAGGTGGTAATAGACGTTTGTCTGTTCAAAGCCCAATTGCGAACGATTGAAGTCGAACGTATTCGCCGCGCTCTGAGCGCGAATGCTGGGGTTGTCGGTGCGCGAATCGACCCAGAGTCCCCGAGTAAACCCGCTGCCATCCAAATTCGGGAGCTGTACCGAATATCGTGCTGCATCGAGAGCCGCGTTCGTCACGTCTCCATTGTCGACCAAAGTGAAATCACCTGTCGACGCCAGTGGATTCGGGTCGAAAATCATTCCCGTCCCAGTCGCTCGTTTCAGGCGATTTCGTATTGAAATCAAGGCTCCGTTGCTCGCATCAATGAGCAATTCCCAGGAAACCAATGGTTTTTCGCCAGAAATGCGGACCCGGTAAACGACTTGCGCCGGCGTACCGCCAATGCCGCGTACGACTTCCGGCTTTCGACTTTCCACGGGTTTGCCCACGTACGTACGCGCGTACTCGAGCGCCACAGGGCTGCCAATGTCTTTCAGCGGCTCGGTTGCCGACAAAGATCGTCGATGCGCAAGATTGACTTCACGCACGACATTTCGACCGTCCACCCGATTCACGAGCACGATCACTTCGGCCTCGAAAACCGGTAATGTCCGAAAAGATTGTTGGAATCGAAAGTATGTTCCTGCCAAACCTTGGCGCGTGGTCCCGAGGACCAAGTCCGTATCGTTCGAGGCCAAATCAAATAGGGCTGCATGGCGGCGCAAAAATGCTCGAGCTGCAGCTTCGGGCTGCTGTTCCGAAGAGACGAACTCGCCATGAACCCGCGCGAGATTGCCGTCTTGGGATTGGCGCAGAATGGCCACGGGTTTTTGGGAATCGTTCTGCAAAGCGGCTGGAGCGGCCTGCAGATCGAAACCGTGGGGCATCGTATTGGCAACTGGTGCCGAAGAACCAGTCG
Source organism: Polyangium sp. (in: bacteria) (assembly GCA_035437985.1). GTDB lineage: Bacteria > Myxococcota_A > Polyangia > Polyangiales > Polyangiaceae > Polyangium. The sequence continues at coordinate 2,251 of DAOMZH010000011.1, forward strand.
TGTCGTTACACGCAGCAGCAGTAAGTGAAACGAGAGCGAGAAAGGCGAGGGGATTCGAATGGCGCATTGGCGCACTATTTCACTGCGTTTGGCGCACGTCAACCGTTCTAAGCAAATGTCATCTTGACGCGCGCGTGTCGTTAAGAATAATCGCGGTGCGGTACTGCGCATGCAGTGCCTGTCCCGCCCTGTTTCGATGGAAGGCTAATCATGCATGACGCGCGTATGGACTTTTATGAGGCAATCGCCTTTGGCCGCTTTACGGCCGCTCAAGTTCAATCCTTGCTCCTCGGAGTCGATGTCGAGCTCGATCCAACACTGAAACTCGTCGCGACGCGTGTCCTCTCGACCAGCGAAGCTCTCGAGATGGCGATGATTCGTGCGGGGACACCCGAATTACTTTTGCATCGAGCAGGACCGGGACAACCTGATCCCGTTCGAGAAGCGCGGGAAGCGTTGCGTGGAGTGCTGCACGACGCGGAATCAGGGCGTGATGGTTTCATGCTCACATCCCGTTTATTGCAAGGCGAATCGCTGAGCACGGCTTTGCGGCGAACTCCAGCAAAATTGCTCGCGCGATTGGATCATGCGCGTGCGGTCGTCGACGATTCGAAGAAAGCATTTGCCACACGCGAACACTGGCTCCAAGTACTCGAACGATCGCGGCAATCGTTGGCCGAATTCGATGCCAAAGTGCGGGCTGCACGTGCCGAACGACGAAGTCTTGGCCATGAAGTTTATGCCGCATGGCAACCATGGCAACGAACGTACATTGCGGCCAAACATATCGTGATTGGTATTCTTGCTGGCTGCGAACAACTGCCGCTCGTCCGGGAAGTTTTCGATGATCTCGCCGACGAAACCGAAGCGCGGCTGAGTCAATTACCGCCGCCCCCGAATCCTGTGTAAAACCATCACGCTTTCAGCTCGGCCACGAACAATTTCGTATAGCTGGCGCCCTTTTCCGAGATTCGGCTTTGGTAAAGCACCACCTCGCGAATCGTCGCCATTCCAAACGATCGTCCGTCGAGTTTTTCTGCACAAACAGCGAGCTGCTCGTCTCCGCGAGTATCTCCGGCCCGCGCGAGCGTCAGGTGGGGCGCGTACGCACGATGTTCCGGTTGATATCCGAGCGGCTCCAGGCTTTCGGCGAGATCTTTTTGCAATGCACACAAAGCCAGCATGTCTCCGCCTACGCCAGCCCAGAGAACTCGGGCCCCTTTACGAGCCCCAAAAATGCCGCCTCCCGACAAACGCAATTCGAAAGGCCGGTGTCGATTGGCCGTTTTTTGCAGAGCTTCGTGCATCTGCGGGAGCTTCGATTCTTCCGTATCGCCCAAGAAGACGAGCGTGAGATGGAGTTTGTCGGGCTGAACCCATTTGGCTTTCGGTGCCCAGGGCCGCAATTCGGCGATCGCTTGTCCCAATTGAAAAATATTTTCTGGCCGAGGATCGACAGCCACGAAAAGCCGCAAGTTTTTTTCGGCTTTTTCGCTCATGGACTGAGCCGAAAGGCCTTATATCCCACATCCGTGCGCTCGTACACGAAACGATCGTGCATTCGATCATCTCGGCCAAACCAAAATTCGATTCGCTCCGCGACGACCCGAAATCCACTCCAATGCGGCGGACGAGGCACCTCTTTGCCTTTGAATCGCTCTTCCTCGGCGGCGAATGATTTTTCCAATTCTTCGCGTGAGGCGACGACGTCGCTTTGCTCGGACGCCCAGGCGCCAATTTGGCTCCCACGCGGACGACTGGCGAAGTATGCATCTGCTTCGGCGTCACTGACGAGCTGCACGCGGCCTTCGATACGCACCTGCTCCTCGCCTTTGGGCCAATGAAAACACAATGCGGCGAATGGCCGGGCAACGATTTCCCGTCCTTTGCGACTTCTGAAATTGGTGTAAAAGACAAACCCGCGTTCGTCTACGGCTTTCAAGAGCACGATGCGGGCCGATGGGCGACCTTCGACCGATACGGTGGCGAGGGTCATGGCGGTTGCATCTCTGGTTTCGCGGATTTTGGCGCGCGCTAAAGCTTCTTTGAATTCGGCAATGGGATCTTGAACGGGGTGATTCATTGGGCGCAGCATAGGAGGTAATCATCGTTCCGAAAAGGGTCATCCGGGTGAAACCATGAATTTTTTCTTGCTTCGGGTTCGCCGTCCGCTAGTGTCCGTGCGGGAAGATTGGAGAGACGGACTTGAAATTTCCTGCGATGGCTGTGGTCGCGCTTGCGTTGGCGTGGCCCGGCGTGAGTTACGCCGAAGCCTGAGGCGCTTGAAGCAATCCCAACCTACCGGTCGGTGGGTCGGAGACGAAAGCAGTCACGCCGGGTCGGCTGGACGTGCGTCTCGGAATAAGCGGGCTTTATGGATCAGCAGGGCATTTGGCAGAATGTCCAGATCTTGGGCCGGCGTGTAATCAATCGCCGCCACCCGTGCCGTATTACCATCATGTCGCATTGTGGCTCTCGGACGTCACGGCGGATGTCGCGTATGGTTTGACCGAATCGATGGCCATCGAAGGACGGTTTGTCATGCGAATCGTCGACACGACTCCCACGTACCGGGAGCTCGATGGATCGCAAAAATTCGTCCCGAATGATATTCATCATCATGATCGGACAATCGTGGCTCCGGGCGATCCGTGGCTCGTCTTGCGCGTTGGAGCTGCCGTGGGCAAACTCCAGACGGCGGCGAGATTGGGGGTGTCGTTTCCAGTGGGACGAACCGAGCCGGATCCGTATGCGCTTGCGGCCCAAGGCAAATGGCACGAACACATCATGATGGGGACGGGGACATTTTTGCCGATTGTCGGAATGGGTTTGTCGTACCCGATAGATTCATTTCAGCTCTCCGCGTCGATGCTCGGTCTTTTCAGCGTCTACGAAAATAAAGATGGGTTTCGCGCGCCAACCCGAATTTTTGGCGGAATTCGCGCGGGATATCCGGTGAAATCGCTGAACCTGACGCCCAATCTCACGGCCGATATCGCCCACGAAAGCGCCGAGATTTGGCATGGCGCTTATGCGCTCGAAGGTTTTAATGCCCGCACCGACGTGCTCGTCGGCGCAGCCGTGCAATGGGAGTTTGCGCCGCTTTGGAGGGTCGAGGCGGCAGTCAAAGCGCGCATCTTGCGCTTGACCGACGCTCCAGCATTCAATTACCCGGGTTTGGCGCAGGTATCGATTTCTCATTCGTGGGATTTGTTGAAAAAAGAAGAGGAAGATCACCATCATTAAATGGCGATGTTGTGTGGACGACTACGTAGTAATGGTTGAGAGTCGTGATCGCTTTTCGGTGCCTGCGGCCCTTGTCGGTTTTGTATACAAAACCCCTTCGCGCCAAGCCCGCATTGTGCTTGGCTCCGAGGCGAGGAGTTCATCATGAAAGCAACGTCGCTCGTATTCGTCGTTCTCGCTGCCGGGCTTTTCTTGGGTTGTGCCGAAGACAAACCCAAGCCCACGGCAGAGCCGGCCAAGCCCGCCGCGGCTGCTCCAGCGTCGAATGCGGCCGCTCCGGCTGCGCCCGCCAAGGCTCCCGAGAAGAAAGAAGAAGGCGGTTGGTGACCTTCGCCGCGCGTTTGTCGTGAACGTACTCGTTGGTCTGCGTCGTCTGCTTCCAGCGCTACCCGTGCTCGTCGCGTGTGGCGCTGGTTGTGAGCGGCAACGTGCGTCGGGAGACCCTCCCGATCCTTTTCCAGCCTTGCGAACGTTCGAAGCCGAACGTCGCGCCCAGACAAACTTCGCGACGCTCGCCCCAAGCGATCAGGTGTTGGGACCAGATCCCTATGCGCTCGCTCCTGTTGGAGATGGGCAGCGTTTCGTGGCGATTCTGCGCGGTCGCGATGCACTCGTCGTGATTGATTCGACCGCCAAAGAGCTAGAGCGTTTGCCAGCACCTCGTTCCCCGAGTGGTCTTGCCGTGAGTTCGGACGGAAAAACGGTGTTCGTCGTGGGCGAACGCGATTCTTACGTAGCCCGCTATTCCGTGCAGAATTCCGCGCCGTATCTCGCCCCATCTGGACGTTACGAGCTTGCCGACGTGACGACGTTGCGCGACGTTGCAGTCGGGCCTGAGAATGTGCTCTACGTCGTCGACGAGGATCGGGGGCGACTCATTTCGTTGGTGCTGCAACCAATTTCAGAAGCAGGACCCGAGCAAAACCTGCTGGCGCAGCGCAGTGAGGTGATCGTTGGCGGCAACCCGATTCAGGTCGAGCGGGTGGGTAAGTTCGTCGTGGTGAATTCGCTGCTCGCCCATTCGCTGGTCATTCGAGCGGTGAAAGACGATGGAAGCCTGAGCGAAGCGCCGGAAAAACGCATCACGCATGATGGCCCGATCTGGAGTTTTTCGGCCGTCCCTGCGAGCGATGGACTGCTCGTTTTGGCGGGCGGGGTCGAAGATCATCCTCTTGATCGAACAGGTGGTTTTTTCGGGTACATCGATTCGTTCGTGTATTTGTATGGCGTTGGAGGCGAAGGGCCCACGCGACTTTCGGCGATGAACGTGGCGATCGATGGGGTCGTGACGCCGAAGGCGGTGCTTCTTGAAAGGACTGCGGCTGGGCAGCTTCGAGCCCTGGTGACGGGGTATGGTGGCGACAAACTAGCTCAGTTTGTCTATGGCGACGGAGCCAAACCACCGGAAAAAATTGATGTTCAAAGCGTGACGGCGGGAAGTCGTGCGCTCGTGCAAAAGAGCGATGGCGAGTTCATTGTGGCGAACCCGCTGCTCGACGCGTTCGTCGTTTTGCGCGCTGATGGGACGACGAAGGCGATTGTTCCCTTACCGGATTCCGTTGCAGCATCCGAGGCCCGAAGGACCTTACGCCTTGGGGAGGCGCTGTTTTTCACGACGCTGATGGCGCCGAACAACGGAACGCAAGAGGCGCACAGTCGTTTTACCTGCGAAACGTGTCATTTCGAAGGTTACGTCGACGGGCGCATTCATCATACAGGGCGAGGAGACGTGCGGGTGGTGACGAAGCCATTGCTTGGGCTTTTCAACAATCGGCCGCATTTTTCGCGGGCGCTCGATCCGGATATGTCGTCGGTGGCGCATAATGAATTTCGAGTGGCAGGTGCAGGTAATGATGCTTCTCCGTGGTTTGCGTTGACTGCCGCGGAACGCCCAACGCTTGCGGCATTCGAGCCGGCATTTGTCGAGCCAATCGGGCCCTTGGAATTGCGCAAATCCTTGATGACATTTCTGATGGCGTTTTCGCCGCGGACAAATCCCACGCTTGGTGAACGGAAGGGATTTTCCGAAGTGGAGCGGGAAGGTGCGCAGGTATTTCGCGACAAATGCGAATCGTGTCATCAATCGCGGACTTCAACGGACGACGCAGCGTCTCGGGTAGTTTTCGAGCAATGGGAAACCCTGATATTTTCCCCGCCAGGACCGATTGTGTGGGCGATGAATGAATACAGGAAAACGGGGGTCGTGCCTTATGTGCACGAGCGCGGGGCGCGTGTGCCGTCGTTACGGCGGCTTTACAAGAAGCGGCCGTATTTGACGAGTGGTGCGGCGAGGGATGTACGCGGGGTGCTCGAACGTATTCGTTTTGCCGGACAAGATGATTTTTTTCACGATGGAGCACCGGCCGAAGCGAAGCACCTCAATGAACGAGAAATCGAGGCGCTGTGCGCATTTTTGCAATTGTTGTGACTTCACTCCACGCTTGGATGCACGATGCTCACGGCGTCGAGGTCGAAGCCTGCTGTGGGTGCTGCGCCTATGCCTTGGACGTCCCGAATGCGGACAAACCTAGCTTCTGACACACCAATGGTCTCCAAATCGAATTGATCTCCGCCGGAAACGGATGGATCCACGGAAGAAATACCAATGTCTCCATTGGCAAACACAGGCGCGTAGCCCGCGCATCCGGTCGGGGGCGTGGCGGTCGCGGCACACGGGAACGTCGTCCATGTTTGGCCATCCAAACTCACGGAGACTTCGCCGAGTTCACTGAAGACTTGGTTCCCTCCATAATGAAAGGGATTTTCGAAAACGACGAAATCGGCGCCCGGTTTGTCGACGATGGTGTTCCCGCCAAACCCGACCGTGATGACTCCTTTGCGACCGAGCGACAAAACATGGATACTTCCCTGGGTATCGCCATTTCCCAGAGGTTCCCCAAAGATGATCGTGGGAAATTCATCGGCGCCAAATCCTGCGGCATCTCCAGGCTCGAATGATTCCACACAAGATATCGTCCGGGTGGCTGGCGCGTTTGCATCACACGCAAATGGAGACGGAGTTTCCGTTGGTTCGCCCATTTCATCGCCTCCACAACCCAAAACGAACAAACACGTGGTGGCGACGCTGAACACGAATATTTTTCGCATGCATTTCGGATAGCAAATGAAGGTTTGGAAGGCTAGGTCCCGACGTAATGTCGTTACGAATCGGCACATTTGAGGGCATTATCGAAATAAAAATCTACGGGCCTTCGTATTCGATTCGTACTACACCTTGCTCGTGATCCATCGGCCTCCATTTCCCAAACCTTCCGTAGCTGCGGTGGAAAAAGCGCGGATCCTGCTCGATCGTGCGCTTGGACCGTCGAAAGTCATCACGTCACGCGATGGTTGTGCGGCTTATGCGGGCGATGAATCCGACCAAGAGCCCGTCGTGCCGGATGCGGTCGTATTGGCCTCGTCGCCGAAAGACATTGCATTGGCGCTTCAGGTGGCGGGCGAAGCGGAAGTGCCGATTGTGCCGCGCGCTGCGGGGAGCGGGAAATCAGGCGGATGCGTGCCCGTGGGTGGGGGCATCGTGCTCGTGACGCTGGGAATGAAGTCGATCAAAGAGATTGACCGGAACGAGCTTTTGGCGGTCGTCGAACCTGGGGTGATTCTTGGGGATTTTCACGCGGCCGTCGAAGCGGAAGGATTGTTTTACCCGCCAGACCCAAACTCGCTGAACATATGTGCGCTCGGAGGAAACCTCGCGGAAAACGCCGGAGGTCCGCGGGCCTTCAAATATGGGGTGACGCGCGAATATGTGCTCGGGGTTGAAGTGGCGCTGATGAATGGTTGTCACATTCGCGCAGGACGGCGCACTGCCAAGGGCGTCACGGGGTATGACATCACGGGGCTGCTCGTAGGTAGTGAAGGAACATTGGGCGTGTTTACCGAGGCGACATTGCAGTTGATTCCGAAGCCAGCGAGTGTGGTGACCTTGCTCGGGTTGTTCGAGAACGCGCAAGATGCAGGTAGTGCGGTGACGGCAATGATTGCCGCGGGGCTCGTGCCGCGGTGTTTGGAATTCATGGATCCGAGCGCGTTATCGGCAGTGCGGGCGCGGGGAGTTTCGATTGACGAACGGGCGGGGGCGATGTTGCTCATCGAGGTGGATGGGGAGCCGGCGACGACGGAACCGGCCATGGAGCGAATTGGTGAAGCGTGCGTCGCGGCAAACGCGATCGATGTTTTGGCGGCGCAAGATGCGGCGCAGCAAGCGCGTTTGTGGGCGGCTCGGCGGGCTCTCTCGCCGGCGACGCGAGCGATGGCGCGTTACAAGATATCCGAAGACGTGGTCGTTCCGCGCATGTGTTTGCCCCAGTTGCTGGACCAAATCGAGCGTATTTCGGAAGAAACCGGCATTCGTATGTTGAGTTATGGGCATGCGGGTGATGGCAACTTGCACGTGAATTTCTTGTGGGACGATCCGGAAGCGTCTGTCCGAGTGGAACGGGGCCTCGACAAACTGTTTCGAGCGGTCGTTGGCATGCGCGGCACGCTTTCGGGAGAACATGGCATTGGGACGTCGAAAGCCGAGTATTTGCCTCTCGAACAATCGGCGGAGCTCATCGAACTGCAGCGGGAGATCAAGCGCGTGTTTGACCCAAAAAACCTTTTGAACCCCCACAAAATTTTCCCGCGACGCGGACACGGCGTTTGCTGAATGCGGAAAGGTCTTTCTTGTAAAACCGTTGCCAACGAAAATCGGCGGCGATAACGTGGACGGTTGCAATCAATCCGGAGTTACGATTTATGCTGATGGAAGCTGTAGGTATTGGGGCTATGTTGCTGATTCTGGGCGCTTATGCGGCCAATAGTGGTGGCTACTTGGATTCGCGCTCGACCTTTTACCAAGCCCTGAATTTCGTCGGTTCGGTCATGTTCGTTGCGTATTTGAGCGTCAAACAGGCCTGGCCCTCGGTGGCCCTGAATGTGGTGTGGGCCGCGATTGCGTTGGTGGTCATCGTGCGGCGCCTGTTGGTGCCCGAAGCTGAGAAAAAAAGCGAAGTCCGCACCTCGTGATGCTTTTCGAAAACTTTTCTCGCCAGGCGATTCGAGTCTGCTAAGAGCGGCCCGTGCGTGTTCTTGGTATCGACCCGGGTAGTCGCCATCTTGGTTGGGGTGTTCTCGATCGTGAAGGCAGTCGCATCACGCATGTTGCGCATGGGGTCATCGATGTGGACCTCGAGGGCACGTTCGCGGATCGTCTGGTGGACATTGACGATCGTCTTGCCGAAGTGATTGCGGAGCACGCGCCGACGGTTGCTGCAGTGGAGAGCATCTTTTTCTCGAAGGATGCGCAGAGCGCTGCGAAGCTCGGGCATGCGCGGGGTGTCGTGTTGCTGCGTTTGGCGCGTTCGTCACTTCAAACGTGCGAATATCCTCCGGCGCTCGTCAAGCGCACGGTGGTTGGTCGCGGAGCCGCGGACAAACGGCAAGTGGCGATGGTGGTGACGGCGATCTTGCGGCTGGGCACACCTCCACGATCCGACGCGGCAGATGCGCTGGCGATTGCTCTAACGCACCTGAATGTCGCGAACTTTCACGCGGCGATGTCTGCCGCGAATCCCGGGCGAAAAGCTGCGCGGAAGGTAGATCTTCCGTGAGGTTGCATGACTTTCGCGGAGGCTTCGTCCAAGCCCCGGAACCTTACGAATCGTCGAATTTTTGGTTAGGTACCCAGTGCGAACGTTTGGGTCTTCGGGTTGCTCGTAGTGCCCTTCGGTCCAAACCTCATCAACGACAGGACAGAACGATGCGCCAGTTTCGAATCTTCTCCGTTGCTTCCGTGATCGCCATGAGCGCGTTTCTTCTCGGTTCCCACGGTGCTTTTGCGGAAGCACCTGCGGCCCCTGCGAAGCCTGTGGCAAAAGGTCCGACAGCTGAAGAGATTGGCAAGAAGGTTCAGCAGTTTTACGACTCGCTCAAGACCTTCAAAGCGACGTTTTCTCAGACCTACACCATCAAAATTCAGAACGTGAAAAAGGAATCGAAGGGCAAGGTCACCTTCGAAAAACCCGGCAAGATGAACTGGGTCTACGACGCCCCGAACGGCAATCGAGTCGTCTCGGACAGCACGACGATTCGCGTCTACGAAAAAGAGAACGAGCAGATGTACGAGACGCCGGTGAAGACGTCGCAATATCCGGCGGCACTCGCGTTTTTGATGGGCAAGGGGCAACTCATCAAGGACTTCGATCTGCGGCTGCTCGACGCGGCGCAGATGAAATTCGAGGGCGGGTATGTCCTCGAAGGAACGCCGAAGGAAGCTACGCCGGCGTACCAAAAGGTTTTACTCTACGTCGACGGACAAACCAGTCAGGTTCGTCGGGTCCTCATCCTCGATGCGCAGGGCAATCGCAATCGATTCGACTTCAGTGCTCCGGTCGTGAACCAAACGGTCGACAAGAGCGAGTTCGACTTTACGCCGCCGCCAGGCACGCGGATCATCAAGCCATAATTTTCATTTGTGGATTCGGGGCAACTTCGGCGCCCTGTCCGCTCAACCCAAAATCGTTTCAGTACAAACGAGTGCAAGTTCGGAAGCGTTCTGTGGTAGAACGTAGACTCCGTGGAGGAGTGAATGAAAGCGTTGGATCTGGCGAAGGTTCTAGTGTTGGCTTGGGCCGTGTCGATGGCGGCGTGTGCGCAGACGTATGTTGTTAAAGGAATGACCGGTGCTCCTGATGCCGATGCGAAGATCACGGCAACGGTGATCGGGGAAAACCGACTCACCCAGATCGCCATCAAGGCCGAGCATCTCGCGCCCCCGGAGCGATTGCTTGCAGGCACGAGTGTGTATGTGGTGTGGGCGCGACAAGGTGATGATTGGTATCGCATCGCGAAACTCGACTACGATGCCAACTCGCGAAAAGGTGAAGTGCAGGTCGCGACGGTGCCTTTGACGGGTTTCGAGTTAGCGATCAGTGCGGAGAAGGAAGACATGCCGAAAATTCCTTCGACGACGATCATCTTCACGCAAAAAATCTCGAACTGAAGCGTTGATTCCGTCCTCGCGTTTTGCATGGCGCGGGCTGTAGGATGAAGTGGATGCCGTCATGTCTTTGCGGCATCGAACAATCCGACGCGTGCCATGAACAACCCCTACGGATCTCGTCCTGCGCCGCCGCATGGTTCGGCGTATCCTCAGCCATCACATCCTGGGCATCATCAGCAGCAGCCTCCGCAAGGATACGGTTATGGTCGGCAGCCTTCGGGGCCTGTCGAGCCGCCGGATCCGGACAAACGGCGGCGGACGTTGGCATTTGGGCTTTGGGGTGGGGCGATATTGGTCGGCATCGTTTTGAACATCTTGTTCACGCTGGCGGAGATTGCGTTTTCGAAGGCTCCTGGGCGAATGTTGTCGGCGGTGATAACGGGGGCGATATTTGCATTTTTGCCGCTTGGGTTTTACCTGTTCATACCCATGGTGATCGACCGGTATGATCCGGAGCCGTGGTGGACGCTGGCCATGGCGTTTTTCTGGGGCGCAATTGTCGCGACGGGTTTTGCGGGGATGATCAACACGGGGGTGCACATCGTCTCTGCGGGTATATTTGGCCCGAAAGCGGGTAATTTCATAACGACGGTGATCAGCGCGCCCTTGTCCGAAGAGTTCTTCAAGGGACTGGCGATCTTGGGGATGTTCTTTTTCTTGCGGCGTGAATTCGATGGGATAGTGGACGGCATCATTTACGCCACATTTTGTGCGTTAGGGTTTGCCGCGGTAGAAAACGTCAGTTATTACGCGCGGGCGGAAATGGCCAATCAATTGGTTGGAACTTTTTTCCTGCGGGGCATTTTGGCGCCGTGGGGCCATCCACTTTATACGTCGATGACGGGCATTGGCTTTGGCATTGCGCGAGAATCGAGCGAAGGGTGGGTCCGCGTAATGGCTCCGATCGGAGGGTTTTTCATTGGGGTGTTTTTGCACGCCTTGTGGAACTTCGTGCCAACGGTGATTCCCGACGCGTTTTTCATCATGCTGCTCTTCTGGTTCTTGTTCGTGATGATCTTCTTCGTCATTTTGATCGTGCTGGTGCGCCGCAAGGGCAACATCATTGGTCAATACTTGCGCGATGAAGTGTTGATGGGGAACATGACGCAGCAAGAAGTGGATTTGGTGACGTCGCCTTTTGGCAGATTGTCTTGTACATTCGGCTGGCAAGGCGCGGAGGGGCGGGCGTTTATTGGAGCTGCGAGTCGCTTGGCCTTGTCGAAATGGCATACGGCGCGGGCGATGAAGGGGCAAAAGCGGACGATTAGTGCGGATTTCATTGGGCCGCTGCGGCAGGAGATCGCGCGTTTACGGGCGCAGCTGAATGCGAAGGCGCCACGGCGCTGAAGCACTGCTGACCGGGAGCAGAAGGTGTCAATATCGTGTCAATGTCGCACGTGCGTCATTCTGCTACCATTTTGAAACAATCAATTCACCCAATTGTAGCAATACCTGCTCTCGGCTCGTCGTCTTTTCACTCGACGTCCATCATCTCGTTACAATGACCCCGTAGAGTCGCTCCTCGATGGCGACCATACTCGTAATCGAAGACGAACCGGCTCTGCTCAAAGTCCTCGATTATAATTTCAAACAAGCAGGTCACGACGTCCTTCTCGCGCCGCGAGGTAACGACGGTATACGATTGGCGCGCGAGCACCGACCCGACGTGGTGCTGCTCGATCAAATGCTTCCCGACGTGCAAGGAACCGAGGTCTGTCGGTCATTGCAACTCGATCCGGGGACGCGCAACGTGCCTATCGTCTTCGTCACGGCGAAAGGAGATGAAGTCGATCGCATCGTCGCATTCGAACTCGGGGCTGTCGATTATGTGATCAAGCCTTTTAGCGTGCGCGAGCTCGTCTTGCGCGTGCAGGCGATTCTGAGGCGCGTGCAAACGTCGCACGTACCGCAACGAACCATTGAATTCGGAATGTTGCGAATCGACGAAGATGCGCATCGGGTGTGGGTCGAGGGGATGGAAGTGGGTTTGACCTTGCTCGAATTCAAGCTGCTCGTGGCCCTTTATGAAAATCGCGCCCGGGTGCAAACTCGGAATGCATTGCTCGAAAACGTGTGGGGGCTCGACGTGGGCATCACGACGCGCACCGTGGACGCGCATGTCAAACGGTTACGCGACAAACTCGGCGCAGCAGGTTTGTATGTCCAAACCGTGCGAGGTCTTGGATATCGATTTGCGAATTCGCCAGACGACACTTCGTTCGCGGAATGACCGGGGTATCGAATGCAATCGTTACCGAACATTCACGAATTTGACACGAAACGACGGCAGTATCGAATGGCGTTGGAGATCCCATGAGTTTCGAAGCGTGGAACCTCGAAGAAAGCGATCCCGGCCGCAAAAAGCGTTTGGCCGTTGGGTACGCGACAGCCATTGCGATTTGCTCCGTGGTCGGCGCAGCATTCGCTTCGATCAAAGCAGCTGTTCCGGTGCTCGACGAAGAGCCACCGATTGCTGTGGAATTGACCCCTACGGTCGAAGTGCCCAAACCGCCGCCTCCACCTCCTCCGCCCGAGCCGGAACCCAAGGTGAATTCAGGGCCAAAGGTGCCGAAAAAGCTGACATTGGTGCCCCAAGCGGTGCCGACTGAAATGCCGCCCGAGGGTGACCCGGAAAAACCAATCTCGTCAGGTGGTGAAGGCGAGGGTGAGGGAGGTGGTGCAGGGTCGGGTCAAGGTGCGACCCCGACCCAACCCCCGCCGCCTCCACCACCGCCACCACCACCACCGCCGCCGCCGAAAGTGGCCGGGCCGATTCAATTGCCGGAGGATGGAACGCCGCCGTCGCCAATATCCAAGCCGTCGCCGCCTTATCCGGACTCATTAAAGAGCGAAGGCGTCGAAGGGACGGTGGTCGTACGGTTCGTCGTTACGGAATCCGGGGACGTGAGCGGAGTATCGATTGTCCGAGGTCATCCGCGGCTCGATCCGATTGTGATCGAAACGGTGAAAACGTGGAAATTCAAGCCGGCCATGGTCGATGGTCGGGCGGTCGCGACGTATCAGGTCGCGCGCTTCAATTTCAAAATAAAGACCTGAAGAAGGAGCAAAAAACATGCAATTCGATCTGGCACATATTTGGGCGAGCATGGGCCTCGTCTCGAAACTCATTGCCTTCACGCTCGTGTTGATGGCTGTCGCGAGCATTGCGGTGGTCGTGGAACGCTGGATTGCGCTGGTTCGGAGCAATTCCGAAACGGGGCGATTCATGAAAGTCGCTGGTCCGCTACTCGATTCGTGGGACATGGCCGAACTCGTGAAAACGGCCGAGCGTCATCGAGTTTCAGCATTGGCGCGGTTGGTGGGAGGAGCGGTTCGTCGTTACGTACGAGCAGAAAACGAGCCTGAGGGCAATTTGTCGTCAGTGGAATTGGCGCGGCGCGAAGTCGGGCGACGACGAGAAGCGATTTCAATGGACTTGCGCCGAGGAATGTCGGTGTTGGCGACCGTGGGCTCGATTGCGCCGTTCGTGGGGCTCTTGGGGACCGTCGTCGGGATCATTACGGCATTCCAAAGCATTGCGGCGACGGGCTCGGGTGGATTGGGCGCAGTGAGTGCGGGTATTGCCGAGGCGCTCATCGAAACGGCTTTGGGTTTGTCAGTGGCGATTCCCGCGGTGCTTTGTTTCAACTGGTTGACCGGGAAAATCTCGGGTGTCGAAGCGGCACTCGATCGCAGTGCTGGAGAACTTCTCGACGAAATGGAGAATCATCATGGGCGTGCAAGCGGCGAACGGATGGTCGAAGAAGCGGCAGCCTGAGCCGGACATCAATATCACGCCGCTCGTCGACGTGGTCTTGGTGCTGCTCATCATCTTCATGGTGATTGCCCCGGAATTGGAGCACGGAGAACGCGTTGAATTACCGACGGTGGTGCAGCCGGACGAAAACTCGAAATCGAAACTCGATCCGATCACGGTGACGGTCACGGCGCGAGGTAACGTTTTTCTCGAAAAAGAATCGATGGGAAACTTGGCGACCCTGGAAACGCGGCTCGGACAAATTCATCAAATCGAAGCCGAGCGACGAATCGTGCTCAAGGGTGATGCGTCGGTGCCTTATGCGCAAATGCGCGAGACTTTTGCGGCCTGTCAACGTGCGGGTTTCAAGGGAATTGCGTTGAGCGTGAGCCAAAAAGGTCCCGGAACGCCAGGCGAGGAGAGCTAAAATGGGCCTGCAAGTTTCGGCGGGGGACAAACGCGATAATGTGGCGCCCGCGATGAACGTCACGCCGCTGGTCGATGTGGTGCTCGTGCTGCTCATCATTTTCATGGTCGTGGCGCCCCTGCTCGACAAACAGATTTGGCTGCGTTTGCCCGCCAAAGACAATACGCAAAAAAATGAGCCTCCGCCGCCAGATGCCGACAAACCCGTGGTTCTGACGGTGGATGCGAAAGGGACGATTCGGATCAATCAAAATGTGATTGAAAAAGTCGATCTTCGGGATCGGCTCCGAAAGATTTTTGCGGCGCGAAGTGATCAGGTTCTTTACTTCGATGCAGCCGACGATGCTCCGTATGGCGTGACCGTGCAGGTCATGGATATCGCCAAACGAGGCGGAGCAAAGGGTATTGCCATCTTGACGGAAAAAGTCGCCGGCAACTGAGTTTTTCTAGACGAGCGGCTCTACATACGCGCGACGCATTCGCGCGCACGGGATAGGTCCATGCGAAGATTGACGATATTGTTGGCTCTGGCGGTTCCATTCATGGCGGGACGCAGCGCGTTTGCGGCAGATGATGCAGCAGCTGCACCGATTGACGATGCGGCAATGGGCGATGACGATCCGGCGCGAGCTGCGCCTGCAGGTAAAGGGGTCGTTTGGGGGGTCGTGACCGATGCGAAATCGAACGAGCCGGTGATCGATGCGCAAGTGTCAGTTGTCGGGACGAACAAGAAGGCAATCGCTGATTTCGATGGGCGATATCGCTTGGAGCTTGCTCCGGGCGTGTACGAATTGCGGGTGTTTTACCAATTGTACAAGGCTCAGCGCGTGCAAAACGTACGGGTCGTCGCTGGCAAGGTCGAAAAGCTCGACGTGGGTTTGTCGACGGAAGAAAACAAACAAGAAATCGTGGTGGAGATCGAGACCGAACCGGATCGCGCGACAGCGACCGCGCAGACGTTGATTCGAAAGAATGCCGCAGCTGCTGGAGATGCCATCAGCGCGCAAGAAATCGCGCGTACGCCGGATCGAAATGCCGCGGATGCCGCGCGACGCGTGGTTGGTGTTTCGGTCGTGAACAATCGGTATGTGTTCGTCCGCGGATTGGGAGAACGGTATACGAATGCGCTCATCAATGGCGCACCATTGCCGAGTCCCGAGCCCGATCGCCAAGCTGTCCCTTTCGACATGTTTCCGACGACGGTGCTCAGCGACATAACTGTCGTCAAGACGTTTACGCCCGATATGCCAGGTGATTTCACGGGTGGTTCCGTCCGAATTCATACGCGGGAATTGCCCGAGAAATTCACAGTCAGTGGCACATTGTCGCTCGGGGTGAATACCGTGGCCACGTTTCGCGATCGCCTCACGTATCGCGGTTCGAGCACAGATTGGCTCGGAATCGATGACGGAACACGTGCTTTGCCGTCGACCATTCCGAATTATCGCATTACGCGTCTCGGACCCAAACCGGATGGTTCGGTCATCACCCGGGACGAACTCACGCGATATGGTCAGCAGCTAAACGCCTACATGAGCACGCAGCGGACGCTGACGTTGCCGAACATGAGCGGCAACTTTACCGTCGGCGACACCTTGAAACGGGGCGAAAACCACGAATTGGGGTACATCGCTGCGCTCACGTACGGGCGAAGGTACCAGGTGCGGACAGACGAAGTCATTCGGCGGTTCACGACGGATCGGAATGTCGCCAATCCTGTCCTGAACCAAGAGAATGATTATCGCAACGAAGCGGGTATCGATCTCGTCACTTGGGGCGGATATGGTGGGCTCACGTATCGTTATGCAAAAGATCACAAGATTTCGCTGATCGGTTTGCATACGCGCTCGTCCGAAAACGAGGCCCGCGAAATTCAAGGATTCAACAAAGAGGCCGCGGCGACCATTTATGATACTCGTTTGCGATTTACGAGTCGCGCCTTGACGTTTGGACAACTCACCGGCGAGCACAAATTCCGCAACTTGCAAGATGCGTCGATGGATTGGACGTTGACGATGTCATCCGGGTCGAGCACCGATCCGGATATGCGCGAAAATGTCTATCAATCGGCAGAAGGTGGACGCAAAGTTTGGGACGATGGAACGCAAAGTGGTTTGCACTTTTTCGGCCAACAAACAGAGACGATTTACGGCGGATTGGTGAACTGGACGCAGCCCCTGACGCACGGGGACAATCCAACGCGAGTCAAGTTTGGCGCGTTGGCGTTGGTCAGATCGCGTGACTTCGAGGTGCGGCGGTTTCGCTTCTTGTCGAGAAATCAGCCCGGATTTGATTATGCGCAATCCCCGGACGAACTGTTCGTCCCGCAAAACATTGGCACTGCGCTCGAGCTGGACGAATGGACGCGGACCAGCGATTCGTATGTCGCGGAGCAACAGCTTTTGGCGGGGTATGCCATGACGGATACGGCGCCGACGCGGTGGATGCGAATCATTCTTGGGGCGCGTCTCGAAGCGTCGACGCAGACGTTGGAATCATTTGATCGTTTTGATCCGACGATTCGATCAAAGAGCACATTGGCCACGGTGGATATCTTGCCCTCGGCAAACGTGGTGTTCAAAACGACGCCCAATGCGAATTTGCGTTTGTCGGCCACGCGCACGATCGCGCGCCCACAATTACGCGAGCTGGCCCCGTTTCTTTTCACGGAATACTTCGGCGCGCGCGACATCTATGGAAATCCGAATCTGGACCGGACCAGCATCATGAACCTCGATGCTCGGTACGAATGGTTTCCGACGTTATCGGAGGTCGTGGCGCTGAGCGTATTTTACAAGCAATTCCGCAAACCCATTGAGAAGGTGATTCTGCCCGCGGGAAACAATGGCACGGATACCTTCATGAATGCCGAAGGTGCGCAAAACGCCGGCGTCGAGGTCGAGGCGCGCAAGAATCTTCGATTTATGCACGAACGTCTCGCGAATTGGGGCGCGATGGCAAATTTGACGCTCGTGTATTCACGGGTGACCTTGGGCGAATCGCAATCGGGTTTGCAGACCAACAACGAAAGGCCGCTCGCGGGACAGTCTCCATTCGTGATCAACATGGGGGCTGATTATGCCAATGATTCGACGGGTACGCGTTTTCGCTTGCTCTACAATGTGTTTGGGCGACGCATTACGCAGGTGGGAGGATATGGTTTGGCGGATGTGTACGAACAACCCCGTCATGTCGTGGATGTAACGATTGCGCAACGAATTGGCAAATCTGTGGACTTGAAATTAGCAGCCGAAAATCTGCTGTTTGCCCCAGAGAAGTACACCCAAGGGCCGGACGCTGCGGCTGACGGTTCGAATGTCGTCGGCCAATTTCAACCCGGAGCGACGTTTACCTTGAGTGCGACCCTGCAAAACTGATTCGTCGCGAAAATGTTTCCATTGCCCCGCACGATTGTAACGCGACGTCGTCAATATGCGCCGCGCAATCTGGAGGAGAAAAATGCGTACACGAAACTTGGTAATGATTTTGGCCGGTGCTTTGCCGCTTACGGTATTGGCAGCTTGCGGTGATTCGACGAATGACCAGCCTCCGTCGGGCAATGCCGCGTCGAGCTCGTCGAGTTCGAGCAGTAGCAGTGGTGGCGGATCGACCGGCTCGAGCAGCGGCTCGGCAGGAATGGGTGGTTCTGGTGGCGGGAGCCAGGCGACGAATTGCGTGGACAAACCCACTCTGGCGGATATTGCGGCAACCGTGATCGATGCGGTGAACGACGAATACGAAATCAAAAGCGACGTGACGCTCACGTCGGACAAAATCTGGACCTTGAAGCACAAGGTTCATGTGCGCGCAGGCGCGACGCTGACGATTGAACCGTGCACGACCATCGTGGGCGACAAGAGCACGTTGGGTACGTTGATTATCGATCCTGGTGCGAAAATCATCGCCCAGGGTGGTCAAGACGAACCAATCGTTTTCACGAGTCAAGCTTCGGTCGGTGACCGTCAGGCCGGTGATTGGGGCGGGGTGATTTTGCTGGGTCGCGCACCCATCAATGTGCCTGGTGGCAAAGCCAATGTGGAAGGGCTCAATCCAACAACGGAAACGCAATATGGTGGCGATCTAGGCGATGACGATAGCGGCATTCTAAAATATGTGCGCATCGAATTCAGCGGCATCTTGTTGTCGCAAAACAACGAGGTCAATGGCTTGACGTTTGGCGGCGTAGGGTCGAAAACGCAAATCGAATACGTGCAGGTCCGTAATACGCTCGATGACTGCTTCGAGTTTTTCGGCGGTACCGTGAATGCGAAGCACTTGGTCTGTACGAACAACCAAGATGATGGATTCGATTGGGATTTTGGTTATTCTGGCAAGTTGCAATTCGTCGTGCTTCAGCAGGATCCGGCATTTCCTGACGACACGAATGGATTCGAGGCGGATAACGATGCCATGAGCACGACCAACAAGCCCATTTCCAATCCTACGATCTTCAATGCAACCATGGTCGGCCATGATGCTGACAAACAGCAATATGGCTGGCTGGCGCGGCGCAGCACCCAAGGATCGGTGCACAATGCAATTTTCACCGGATTCGAGGCCTGTATCGATATTCGGGATTCCGCGACGAACGCCGACCTAACGAACTCGATTTGTTTCGGCAACAAAATCGAAAACATTGCTTATGCCGAAGTCGCGGGCGGAATGGGAACGCTGGCCGACGATGATAATGGACTCGACGAGAAGGCTTGGTTTTTGGATCCGCAACGCAAAAATGCAGAAACGGATCCGCAGCTCGTAGCCCCATTCAACGCTCCAGCTCCGGATTTTCGTCCGCAGGTCACCATTTCGGAGAATGCCGCTACGCCTCCGGATGATGGATTCTTCGATCCCAAGGCCAACTATATTGGCGCGTTCGCCGCGGGAGATACGTGGATGACCGGCGCCTGGTTGTCGTTCACCCCCAATTGATTCGCATCACGGCGTGCGTTTCTATCGGTTGCCGCTGCTCCGAACCCCCTTGTTCGCCTTGTTCGGGCGACCGATACGAAGTGGCGCTTTCCCTCCCTACAACATCCCTCATGACTTACAATTCAATGCGTTTGGGCAAGAATCCGTAGTTGTCTTGCCTTGCTTGAATGCACGCGATGAGATTCGACATACTGCTCATCGCCGCGAATATTGAAGCTCCGTTGAATGTCGTTCTCGAACCTCTTGTCACGGCTACAGTCCTCGTGCGAGGATGCGCGCGACGTTTTGGAGTCGTCGAATCCATGAGTGCATCCTTCTTCGCGCGAGCCTTGGAGCATCAACCTGAACCTGTGACGATTCTCGTCGACGGCGAGATTCTTCATCGCAATCGGGCGTGGGTTGCCAGGTTTGGTGAATCAGCGCGTTTGAACGATTGCTTTCAAGTCGACGATCGGCAAGGTTGGGCAAGGGTTGTCGAGTGTGCTCGAAAAGAACGAACCAATTTCGTCGTCAAATCGGCGCATACATCGCGGATCGAGTTCCGCTGCACGTTGTGGCCCATTGGAGATAGCGTGGTCGCATTGCGGGCGGAAGAAATCGTCGCGTCCGAGACGGCAACACCAACGTGCGATGAGATTCTTGCCTCGCCAGAGCAGACATTGTCGTGGATGTTTCGCCAGATCGACATGATCGTGTGGGCCATACGCAAAGATGGGGTCATCGTGGTCTCGCATGGTCCTGGCTTGGCGGTGCATGGTTTGTCGGATGGGCAAATGGTGGGCGCGAATGTGTTTCAAATTTATCCCGAGGGTAGTAATGCCCTCGAAGTGACCAAGCGGTCGCTGGCTGGCGAGAAAATACATCAAATGTCGAATGATGGCACGGCGGCTTGGAATCAATTCTGCGTGCCCATGCGCGATGCTACTGGCGATATCGTGGCTATGGTTGGTCTGAGTACCAGTTTAAGTGAAGACCCGAAGAAATTGAATTATGGCACGCATTTGCTCGAAATCATCAACGATTTGCCCATTGTCGTTTGGGCGATGAAAGTCGACGGCACCTGCACTCTGTCGGCGGGAAAGTTACTCGAGCAATTCGGTTTTCAATCTGGCGACCTCGTAGGCAAGAATCTTTTCGAGGTGTACGCATCGGTCCCTCGATACGCGGAATATTTCCATCGGACGCTGGGTGGCGAAGCATTCGTCAACGAGGAGACGATTGGCGACAGGACGTATCAATCGCATTACTTGCCCGAGAAAGACCTATTTGGCAAGGTCCAGGGAATGTATTCCGTGACACAGGACATTACCGAAATTCGACGCGCAGAAGCTGAAGCTCGGGTCCACGAGGAGCAGCTCGCTTCGCAAGCTGCCGCCTTGGCCGAAGCCGTGAGTCCCATTATCGAAGTTTGGCAGGGCGTACTGGTGGTGCCCTTGATCGGAACACTCGAGCAATCGCGGGCGTCGATCCTCACCGGGCGATTGCTGGATGATGTGGTTCGTCTTGGCGCCACATTCACGATTCTCGATCTGACCGGTGTGGAGCACGTCGATGCGGAGACCGCAAATCACCTCTTTCAAATCATGCGCAGCGTCGAATTGCTTGGCTGTTCATGTTTGGTCTCCGGTATTCGGGCTAGCGTGGCCCAAACGATGGTTTCGCTCGACATACCCATGCAAGCTCGAACATTTTCGACGTTGGCGGGCGCTTTGCGGAGCTGTATTCGGAAAAGCAAAGGTTAGCCTCGACGCACCCACCTAGCACGACTCCGCCAAATCTTATGACTCGCCAAGCACAATGGACGAAATGGCGGAGTAGTGCTTCGATGATGACTGTTGGTTTTGGATGTTACATTGTCGTGACGGGCCAAGCCAGCTAGCGCTCACGTTTCCGGCCTGTTTACTGCTCGTTCGAGAAAAAAATAAAAAATTTACGCAACTCGGGTCCCTCCCAAACGATGGATCTACGTGTGCACTACTCACGTCCTCCATCCCGACCATCCCTCATACCCTTCGGCTCTCGGCGTGCTCGCAACACCCGACAAACCTCCGCCGACGTTGTATCTTCGCGGCTCATTGCCCGAAGATACGCCCATTGCCATTGTCGGACGCCGAGCAGCGAGCGCCGAAGCCATTGCGTTTACGCGTTCGCTCGTATTCGATCTCGCCGACGCCGGCGTCTCCATTTGGTCCGGCGGGGCCATTGGCGTTGACGGAGCAGCCCATGTCGCCGCTCTAGAAGCGGGCATTCCGACGGTCGTCATCATGGGTGCGGGCCTAGATTGCCCCTACCCACCGGAACATGTTCGTCTGTACGAACGCATTCTCGAAGCGGGCGGGGGGCTGTTGTCGCGTCTTCCGAATGATTTTCCGCCGCGTCCGTTCAATTTTCTCGCGCGTAATCACGTGCTCGCGGCCATTACGTGCGCGACCGTCGTCATTGAAGCGGGAATACGAAGTGGAGCGCGTTCGACGGCAGCTTCGGCGCGCCGTTTGGGGCGGCCATTGTGCGTCGTGCCGCATGCCCCATGGAGCGAAGGAGGTGCAGGATGTGCGCAAGAACTGGCGGATGGCGCTCGGGCCATAACGTCAGCTGCCGACGTGCTTGCGGCCATTGGGCACGATGCTTTGCCCCGACGAACCTCGGCCCGAAATGCGCCATCGGGTTCTGGACAAACGCGACTATCGTTTTCGCTGGAAATGAAGGAGGTTCCGAAACGTTCTCGAACCAAAGTTCGTCAGAGCGAACCATTGCCCATTGTGGAACTGGGGCCGCTCGAGCAAGCCATTCAAAGGGTGATGAGTGACGAACCGATGCATATCGATGTCATTTGCGAAAGGGTCGAATCGTCATTGCCGGCGGTGGTGGGCGCGCTTTTGACGTTGACCCTGCAAATGCTGGTCGCGGAAGGGCCTGCGGGGTGTTATCGGAAGGTTAAACGATGAGCCAAGTCGTTGCGGCCGGACCCTTATTGCAGTAGCATGGGCCGAACATGCCCCCGAACAATGCCGAACGAGATCTCGGTTCGCGAGAGCCTGCGGAAATCGTCGAATCTTTGCGCGAGTTCATTCAAGACGAGACGATTTTCGTTGGGCACGGTCAATATTCACCCTATGCGACTCACAAACGGGTAACGGTGCTCGTCGTGAACGATCGAGATCTTCGTCCGCCGGAGATCATCTGGGACCGATTCTTTCCCATGTCGGCGCTTCCGGCATTACGCGAGGCGATTGGAGTTCACGCCCGAGAGGTTTGGCATGGCGAACTCGATACGATGTATGGAACACCTTGGTCATACGCGTGGACCACGTCTCCGGGACCATTTCGCATTTGCGATCGTCAGGGCGTGCTCGTTGAAAGTCGCGCAGACGTGGTCGTCTTGAGGCAAGAGGCAGCGCCGCTCGTCATTCCGCGAGTGGATATCGTGCAAGTCGTCGGGTGGCTCGCGCCAGATTGGGCCAAGCGCGGCGTGCGTATCGAGCTGCGTCGAGGCGAGTCGATTGGCGTTGCCACAAATGAAGAAGCAATGGCGATTCTGGATCCAACGTATGACGGTATTGATTTGATGTTCGATGCGGCTTGGGTGACAAGTCTGGGAAATGCAATGGCCGCAGGCTTGGGCGTGCCGTATGTTGCGGAAGATTCGGCGCTTGCTTGAGGGTTGGGCAAGTTGTTCGAGTAAAACCAATCCGCGACTCTTGGCTCTTGGGTATTCGATTTCGTTCAAGGATACCGATGCACGATCGGTTTGACCTCACTGCACGGCCGACACAAGGCCGACGCAATCCCCGTGTTCCGCCGTGTCCGTCCCGCAACAGCTTTGAAAATTGGTCCACTCATGTCTTCGTCGCATTGGAGACATTCATTCAAGGATCCATCTTCGAGTTGATAAGGTTTTCCCAAGGTCGAGAAACAAGGCAGTTCGCAAACCATGCGCGTATGCACCGTGTTGTAGTACCAAATCTGTGCACAGGGCTTGGTAAAACCCAAATCTTGCAAGCATTGAATGTGTGCGTCGGCCGGACCCGAAAGATACTTGATCCCGCAATCTCGCACCGGAGTCGTCAAGTCGAGCTCCCGCATGTATACGGACAAATCTGCCAGCGTAGAACACAACCCACACCCACCATAATGGGTGACGATGCCTCCTGCGGCCGCGGCGAGTTCTGGGCTATCGTAACTTTGTAATCGATATTCGCGTGTATTTGGCGTTTCGGGCAGCAACGCACAAACCTGCGTCGCCGGGCCCGGAGCTGGGGCCGGCGAGGCATATGGGTCCGTCGTCAATTCTGCAAAAGGTTCGAGCAAGGTCCATTGCAAGAGCGCATCTGCGTCGGCGGCTGTATAATCAGGCGCCTCGAAAGGTTCGGCATTACATGCGCAGCGCGGCTGGCATTGCGCCTCCGTCAAACCTGTTTTATCGTTGGGGCGTCCGAAAAGAACCGATGTATCACAAGGTTTTTCCGGGGTCGATGGGCTGTCGCAACCAAGCACGGCGAGGGTCAATGTCCAGCGAAGTAATCGTTTCATCATGCCATTTCGCTTTTGCTCGATTTTGATGCCAAAAGCAACCACGAAACGCCCCCGTCGTCGGGCCGCAACCCCCAAATCCCTCTTTTCATCAGCAACCAACTGGAGTATGCGTAGAAATCACCATGTCCGAACCTGCACCCTCGGTCGAACTCGTTCCTGGTTCAGTCTTCGCGGAGCGCTACCGGATCGAGGGACTCTTGGGGCGTGGCGGCATGGGAGTCGTCTATCGTGCGAATGACCTGACGCTCGGGGAAGATATCGCACTCAAACTGCTTTTGTGCGGAATGCAAGAGCATACCGAATTGGTGGCGCGTTTTCGTCAAGAAGTCCGTTTGTCACGACGCGTAACGCATCCGAATGTCGTTCGTGTGCACGATCTCGGCGAACACGCAAACTTATTGTATATGACCATGGAACTCGTCGTCGGTTCCACGTTACGAACGGTCATTCGCAAGGACGCTCCATTGCCCGTGATTCAAGCCGTTGAAATTGCTCGGACGATGGCGATTGCTTTGTGGGCTGCGCATACTGCGGGAATCATTCATCGCGATTTGAAACCGTCGAATGTGCTCATCGAATCTACAGGGCGCGTGGTCCTCACGGATTTCGGAATTGCGCGCCTCTTGAATGAAGATTCGGGTTTGACTCAGGGAATCGTGGGAAGCATGCATTACATGGCTCCCGAACAAGTCCTGAGCGGTCATATTGATGAACGAACTGATTTATATGCTCTTGGGGTCGTTTTGTACGAAATGCTTTTGGGCGAACGACCTACGGGACCAATAGCCCAGGTCGCCGCCCGTCTCGCCCATGAAGGAGCGCGAATTCCTCCGGCGCTAATGCGTTTGCTGACGAGCTGCTTAGCCATTGAACCAAATTCTCGCCCCGATTCTGCAGCCGCGTTTGTTACGGCGATCGAGGCGCTCGAGGAAACGGCAGCCGAGGCCTCCGTCGATATCGAGGCCACGAAAATCTCCAGCACAAAAGGCTCGGGGCCGAAATCTTCAGGCCGCCGGAGTTTTCCGCCCAGTGCCGGGGCCGTGCCGAGCGTGGCGGTCATTTCGGCGCCTCCCATGACGCCGCAAGTGCCGTCGAACCTCATTCCCGCGCAAAAGCTCGCTGTTTTGCCATTTCGTTATCGCGGTCCCTCCGAACACGAATATCTCGCGGATGTTCTCACGGACGAACTCGTGGATGCAATTTCACGAATTCGTGGACTACTGGTATTTGGGAGTGGAGCGACGCAACGATTTCGGTCGGAGCGCGATCCGGTCAAGGTGGGGCAAGAATTGGCAACGCCCGCGCTCATTGAGGGCACGGTGCAAGCCATGGGGGATCGGGTGCGCGTATCGGTGCGTCTTGTTGAAACAGGGACGGGTTTGCAACGCTTGACCTTGCAATACGATGGGCGGACTGCCGACATATTCGAATTTCAGGAATCGGTGGTGCGCCGCGTGGCCGAAGAAATGCGCGTCGAGCTGGTGACGATGGCTCATGCCACAGCAGCTCCCTCGGAAGCCGTGGATTTGTATCTGGAAGCGCGCCGGGAACTTCGCAATCCGGATCCGGTGTCGAGTACGCAGGCGGTCGCGCTTCTCGATCGGGCGATTGAATTGGCTCCGGACTTTTCACCGGCGATTGCAGCGCACGCGGTAGCGTGTACGCGCACGTGGTTTTTGCATATGTTCAGCAATCGTGACGCATGGGCGGATCGGACGAGTGCGAGTGTGTCGCGGGCAAGCACGTATGCGAGTCATATTGCCGAAAGTCATCTTGGCGAGGGGATGTTTCGGGCCAATTTGGGTGACTATCGGGCAGCTGCGGCGGCCTTGCAACGAGCATTGGAGCTTGCACCAGCTTGTGCTCCCGTCCACGAATACGTGGGAATGTTGCAATGCGAAGCGGGGCATATCAAAAAGGGCTTACAACATCTGGATTTGACGACGGAATTGGATCCGACGCGACCGCTCGTTTGGGCCAACATCGCGCGGGTGCGATTCTTGTCGGGCGATCGCAAAAGCGCGTTTACTGCATTGCAACGTTTGGAGTCCCTGGAAAGACCGGATCGTTTTCAGGCTTCCGTCGTATTGCGAATTCGGGACGGATTGTGGCAAGACGATGCGGAGACGTTGGACCAATATCTCCCGGTCCTCCAGGCCTCGGCGAAAACCATGAACAACGTGTTTTTTCAGCTTTTTGCCGCTGCATTGCTAGGCGACGACGATGCCCTTCGACCGCTCGGGCGATTTCCGTTCGAGTTGCCGGAGACGATCAGCCCGCGCTTCAAAATGGGCGCATTTCAATGGGCTACGGAGGCTTTGTTGCGGCGTAATCAATTGGAAATGGCGCTCGAAACGGTATGCGGCGCGGCAACGACGGTGCTGGTGGATTTGTATTGGCTGGAGAAATGCCCTCTCTTCGGTCCAATCCGCAACGATTACGCATTTCTCGAAGCCGTACGAGTGACCCGCGAGCGCGCGGCAGCCATTACGCCGTTTTGAACCGCCATCCAATGCGCGACACGCAACACTTTCACGCCGGTATCGCCGAGGAAAACCTGCGCGGACGTATGCCCCATTGGTTGTCGCAAGTTCATGCCTACACGTGTGTAAAAATAGTTTGACATTTCGTCTTTTCTCGACTGAACTGCGCTCCCGACGAACCCATGACGAACCCCCTCCCGACGCCGCCAGACTCGTGTGCCTGGCGCAAACGAACATTTTTCATTGCGGCGTTGCTGAGTTTGTTCGAAGTTTCCTGTGCCCGTCTTACGCCCCCCCCGAACTATGTGGCGGACTTTGACCAATTTTGCGCCGATATCGCCGAGCATTACGCGTATTTTCACGAAAGACCCGTTGATTGGTCCAGTGCTTGTGGCGAAAATCGTCCTTTTGCCGAACATGCCGTATCCCGGGACGAATTCATTGGCATTCTCGAGAAAACCCTAGGCGAGTTGCACGACTTTCATACCCACCTCGGGACCAGCAATAGCCTGTCGCCACGCCTCGTGCCCACGGAATCCGATTTGCGTGTTCGTTGGCAAGGTGGGCGCGTCGTCATTACCGATGTTCGCGCGACATCTGCAGCCGAGAAAGCAGGAGCTCGTCCCGGCATGGAAATCGCCGACATCGATGGTCAAGAAATCGCATTGGCCCTAGCCGCACGTCAGCCGAAGTTTCTCCGGGCCACTGCTTCCGAACACGAAATCGCGGGCGCTCGTGATTGGGCCCTCAATCAACTCGTCGCCGGAAAGCAAAATGGGCAACCCGTACGTTTGACTTGTGGGTACGAGAAAGATGTGCACGTCGTGCAATTCGTTCCCGGGATCGAGCGTCCACAAAAACCATTGACGATCGGCGCGTTCGAAGAAATCGGCTACATTCGTATCCATAATTCTCTTGGCGAGCAAGAATTGGTCCAAGCATTCGATTCCGCGATTGAAGTATTACGCGTCAAGAATGGCCTGATTCTCGATTTACGAGACACTCCGAGCGGCGGAAACAGTTCGGTGGCCCGCGGGCTGCTGGGCCATTTCGTCGATTCAATGCGTCCCTACCAGATGCACGAGGATCCGCGAGAATCCGCCAAAACAGGTATTCGACGGGTCTGGATCGAGCAAGTGCTGCCGCGCGAACCAATCTGGAAAATTCCCGTCGTCGTCCTCGTGGGCGCGTGGACGGGCAGCATGGGCGAGGGATTGGCCATTGGATTCAATTCCATCATTCGCGCGCCGGTCATTGGCGAGCGTATGGCTGGATTGCTCGGAGCTTTGGATGAATCGAAATTGCCTGTCTCGGGCATTGTCGTCCGATTTCCAACCGAGCGGCTCTTTCACGTCGAAGGAACTCCCCGCGAAGCATTCAAACCCTGTTCCGCAAAAGCAATGCAGGTTGAAGGTCAAGCCGATGGGGAGCTTGCTTATGCGCTCGAGGTTTTACGTGGAAAACGTGAAGTCTGTCCGAGCGCAAAAGTGTCGGCAAAATAGCAAATAGGTTGCCATTACCTTCTATGACGGAGCAGCACTCACCATTCGTGAGGCCGTTTTCAAAGCTCGACTCGAATTCGCACCATCTGTTTTTGCATAACGCAAAAGTTCGTGCATCCAAGCCTCGAATTGCGCGAATACCGTGTCAACGTGAGTCACACAACGCGCGCGCATGGCTTCATCGAGCGTCAATGAAGCAAGCGTCTTATGATCCGCGCCCACGGAATGCCCCGTCTCGCGTTCGAAATGATGCATTCCGCAATATCGTAATTCAATACCATATCGAGCTTCCAGCTCGTTGGCGGGCTCGAGCATCGCACTGAAAAACACATTGCCGGTTTCCTCGATGGCTTCGATGATTGCCATTCGTTCGACCCCCGTCGTTCCCTCCACGAGCGCCGCCATTCGATACGTCAGCAGGCGACTTTGTTTTGTCTCTTCTCCCCAAAGAAAACGTAGCAAGTCAGAACCGGGACCAATCACGTCGAATCCAAGCTTCGTCAAATCTTCGAGGTACCAAGGCCAATGATGATCATCCTCAAAGGTGTGTACATTGACCATTTCCTCGAGATTGCTTTTGGGCTGGTCATACCTCAGAACGTACTTGTTCAGGTCTCCAAAACTCAGAATGAAGAAGGCCATTGCCGGATAAAATGCCAGCCGCGAAATAGGTTCGAGTTGCTTGTTTCGAATGTGTGCGAAAATAGGCAGCCGCGCATACTCTTGTTTATTCTCGAATATATGTCGAAGTACGGACTTCATTGATCAACCTCGCCTCGTTGTTTCCATACTGGCGTCCTGTGAGCAAATATGTAGGGTAATTTTTCCGGGCGTTTGACCCCGCTCCACTGAATTCATGAACGCTCCGTCGTCATGTCGGTAACTCGTTCATGCGTACTGATTTCGTCTCGATGCTCCGCAGCCAACTGTTCCGAACTCCAATCGATTCTCACGCCAATCCGCTCTACACCCCTCGCACATCTGTGTAGTTGTCGAAGGCGCCCACGTTCGCCCAGCCCCACGCCTCGCCCAACCCCTTGTGCAAGACAACCTCGATGATCACACTCCACCCCCCGAGCCTCGCCCAACCCATCTCGTCCAGTTCGTCCCCCTCTCCCCACACTGTTTTTCTACGCGACGCTCGGTGAAACAGTGGAAATTGTAAGACAACGTGCAAAAAACAACAAAAAAGCGTAGTTTATGTTACCGCCAGAGCCATGCTTTGGTCAGTCGATGGGGCGCTCTTGACGTTGACACACTAGACCGTAGTAGTAGAGGGCCCGCCGGGTGCAACCGGTGGGTCAATGGGTAGAAGGGCTCGAGGTTGTCGTATTGACAGCCGCTAGCCCTCGGTTTTTTCCCCTGAAATTTCCGCAGCTTGGATCAGTAGGTGGTGATGACCAAGACACTCGTCATCGTGGAGTCGCCGGCGAAGGCGAAGACGATCAAGAAGTACCTGGGATCGGGCTTCGACGTCATCGCCTCCAAGGGTCATTTGAAGGATTTGCCCAAGAACCAGAACGCGGTCGACGTCGCCAAGGACTTCACTGAGAAGTACGAGGTGATCGAGGGCAAGGAGAAGATCCTGGATGAGCTCAAGGCGGCGGCGAAGAAGGCGGATACCGTGCTTCTCGCGACCGACCCCGATCGGGAAGGTGAGGCGATCGCGTTTCACATTTCCGAAGAGATCCAGGACGAGAAACTCAAGGTGGCTCGCGTCGAGTTTCACGAGATCACCAAGCGAGGTATCGACCAAGGGGTGAGTCATCCGCGAGAGCTGGATGCGAATTTGTACGATGCACAAAGAGCGCGCCGCGTGCTCGATCGCATCGTTGGGTACGACGTCTCGGCCCTTGTTTGGTCGAAGCTGGCGTTTGGTCTTTCCGCGGGTCGTGTGCAGTCGGTCGCGTTGCGACTGATCACGGATCGCGAGAAAGAGATCGATGCGTTCGTCCCGCAGGAATACTGGAACGTTGGCGTGACGCTATCCTCGGCGAAAGGCGCGTCGTTTGGCGCGAAGCTTGCGGCTGCTTCCGGTGAAAAGATCGAGGTCACGAACGGCGAGCAAGCTGCGAGCGTGAAGAGTGATCTCGAGAGCGGACGCTTCAAGGTCGCGAAGGTGACCAAGCGTGAGCAGAAGCGGAATCCGCCGGCTCCGTACACCACATCGAAGCTGCAACAGGACGCGACGAACCTTCTGCACTTCGGCGCCAAGCGCACGATGCAGATCGCGCAAGCGCTTTATGAAGGCATCGATTTGAAACAAGACGGCGGCCCCGTCGGTCTCATCACGTACATGCGTACCGACTCGACGCGCGTCAGTGACGACGCGATCACGGAAGTACGCACGGCGATCCAAAAGCGTTACGGCAAGGCGTTTGTTCCGGACAAACCGAACGTCTACAAGACGAAAAAGAGCGCGCAAGATGCGCACGAAGCGATTCGTCCGACAAACATCGATCTGCATCCGGAGTCGATCAAGAAGCACCTCAAGGATGAGCAGTACAAACTCTACAAGCTCATCTGGAATCGATTCGTTGCTTCTCAAATGACTCCGGCCGTCTACGATCGAACGACGGCGGAGTTGCAGGTGACCTCGACGCGATCCGGCGCTCTGCATCGCGAGTACTTGATGCGGGCAACAGGTCGGGTGCTCAAGGCGAGTGGATGGCTCGAGGTGACCGAGGGTCAACGCGAGTTTGCTGGCGACGAAGAAGGCGAAGGACAAGGGGCTGCGCCCGAGGTTGCAGAAGGAAAAACTGCCGCCCCGGACGACGACAACAACGATGCGCTCTTGCCGGAGCTCAACGAAGGCGATCAACCGAAGTTGGTCAGTCCTCCGGGCGTGTCTGCGGAGCAAAAGTTCACGCAGCCGCCTCCGCGGTACAACGAAGGATCGCTGGTGCGCGAGCTGGAAAAGCGCGGCATTGGACGACCTTCGACGTACGCCGAAATCATGAGCAAGGTGCAGCAACGCGCTTACGTGGAAAAACTTCCCGGCGGAGCGTTTCAACCAACCATGCTCGGCAAGTTTGTCGTGGACGGGCTTGTCCGGTCAAACCTCGACTTCATGGATCCGAACTTCACGGCGCAGATGGAGGAGGAACTCGACGAGGTTGGTGCGGGCAAGATGAAGCGCGAGCAGCTCTTGAAGCGTTTTTACAAGCGTTTCCGGGAACAGCTCGACAAGTCCAAGAAGCTCGCGTCGTGGAAGCCGCCGTCGGAGAAGACCGACATCGAGTGCGAAGAATGCGGCGAAGGCTTCATGGTCAAGAAGTGGGGCAAGAACGGTTGGTTCTTGAGTTGCGAGAGGTATCCGAAGTGCAAAGGCACCCGGGATCTCGGGCTCGATGGTAGCTCCGCTGCTTCGGTGAAAGAGACCGACATTCACTGCAACGAGTGCGACAAACTCATGGTCGTACGCAGTGGTCGGTACGGCGACTTCTTGTCATGCACGGGATATCCGAGCTGCAAGAACACGCGTCCGGTTCCGCTGGGTGTGTCTTGTCCACAATGCGGAGGCGATCTCATCGAGGTTCGTCCGCGCAAGAAAGGTGGACGAACCTTCTACGGCTGCTCGAACTTCAACGCCGAGCAGAAGTGCGAGTTCAAGCTCTGGGCCAAACCCGTGCCGATTGCTTGTCCGGTGTGTGCATCTCCGTTCCTCACACGCGCTGGGGGCAAGACCCCGATGCTCGTGTGTGTGACGAAAGATTGTCCGCACAAGCAGGAGCTCACGGAAGAGATCGAGGCGGAGCTCGCGGCGATGCCGATCGTCGCGCCGAAAGGGGGACTTGCTCCCCGGATTCCGCGCGAAGAGGATGACGACGACGGTGATTCGAAATCATCGAAGGCGAAGAAGTCCGATAAGGACAAACCCAAGGCCAAGGCGAAGTCTGACGACAAACCCAAGGCCAAGGTCGTTGCCAACGCAAAGCCGAGTGCCAAGAAGGTGGAGCCTTCAAAGGCTGCGCCAGCAAAGCCGTCCGTGAAGACCGAGATGAAGATCATCAAACGCAAAGTTGGTGAAGGTCGTCCTGGTCGAACAACAGAGTGATGCGTCTCTTTCCAAGTTTGTCCTACCGCAATAGTTCATCATGACGAACTCAGATGTTTCGTTCGACGTGACCGTCGTCGGCGCCGGGCTCGCTGGTTGCGAAGCCTCGTTTCAACTTGCGGAACGAGGCTTTCGCGTGCGGCTTTTCGAGATGAAGCCGGAGAAAAGAACGCCGGCCCAAACGAGCGACTACTTCGCGGAGCTCGTGTGTTCGAACTCGTTGCGCGGAGCGGCGTTGGCGAACGCGGTAGGGCTCTTGAAGGAGGAGTTACGGCGTTGTGGATCGCTGGTGATGCGCGAGGCGGATCGAGCGGCGGTGCCTGCTGGCGGGGCGTTGGCGGTGGATCGGGAGAAGTTTGGCGAAGGGATGACGTCGGCGATGCGGGAGCATCCGCGCATCGTGGTGGAGACGCGCGAGGTGACGGAGATCCCGGCGGAGCGGCCGGTGATTTTGGCGACGGGGCCGCTGACGTCGGATGCGTTGGCGGCGAGTATTGCGGCGGCTGTTGGAGCGCCGCATTTGGCCTACTACGACGCGATCGCCCCGATCGTTGCCGCGGACTCGATTGACCAGTCGAAGGTGTGGAAGCAGTCGCGTTGGGGGAAAGGAAAGGGGTTCGAGCGGGACCCGGCGCGCAAGATGATGGCGGAAGACGCGCAAGAGATGGGGGACGAGGCGTATGTGAATTGTCCGTTTGACGAGGCGCAATACAAGGCGTTCGTGGCGGCGTTGGTCGCGGCGGAGAAGGTGGAGGCGCGGTCGTTCGAGGATGTGCGGTATTTCGAGGGGTGTTTGCCTTGTGAAGTGATGGCGGAACGAGGTGAGCGGACGTTGGCGTATGGTCCGATGAAGCCGGTGGGTCTCGAAAATCCGCATACGGGGCGGCGACCTTATGCGGTGGTGCAATTGCGTCAGGAAGACAAGGCGGCGACGGCGTACAATTTGGTCGGTTTTCAGACGCGCATGAAATATGGGGACCAAGCCCGAGTTTTTCGAATGATTCCGGGGCTCGAGGAGGCCGAATTTTTACGGTTTGGCTCGGTACATCGCAATACGTTCGTGGATGCGCCGAAGGTCTTGGGATTGGGGATGGAATTGAAATCGACGCCTGGCGTATTTTTGGCGGGGCAGGTGGCGGGTGTCGAGGGGTATGTCGAAAGTGCGGCGGCGGGATTTTTGTGTGCGCTTCTGTTGTCGCAACGTTTGGCAGGAAAATCCATTGTGCCTCCGCCAGCGACGACGGCATTGGGAGGCATATTGACGCACATGAGTCGGGAGCAGCCTTCGTATCAGCCGTCGAACATTACGTGGGCGCATATTCCGCCATTGGAAGACGTCAAGCAGCGTAAATTGGTGAAGCGTCAAAAATACGAAGTGATGGCGGAGCGGGCATTGCGAGATTTGGACGCGTGGTGGGTGGGGGAGAAGTGAAGCAACGATTGGTTGCTTATTTTATGGCGCGTAGTAGCCGGTGCCCCTCGAAGACGACCAGAACGTCAATCGTGCTGCCTTTGATTTGATATACGATTCGATAGGTTCCTTCGAGCACTTCCCTTATGTCTTCGCGACCGAGTTCCGGTACGATCCGACCGGCCCGCGGCATGTCCGCTGCTTTCTGTGCACGTACACGAAGTTTTTCAACCCAGCGACGGGCAGCTTGGGGATTGTCGCGAGCAATGTAATGACCAATTTCTTTGAGATCTTGGCGTGCCCGTGCGGACCAGCGCAAATTCATGGTGCCAACGCGCCGAACTCGGCGTCGAGCTCTGGCCCTAGCCCATCGTCATCGACGACTCGACCAGACCGGACATCGTCGAGTCCTTCCAGTACTGCCGAGACAAACTTCTGGCGGTACCGCAACTCCTGAAACTCATCAGGGGTAATCAGGACCATCGCCGCCTCCCCGTTTTCCGTGACGACGAGCGGTTGCCCGTTTTCACGGAGACGCCGAAGAACTCCCCGAACATCCGCCGTAAAGTCTCCAAGCGCGATTGTGTCCCGAGGCTGTTCGAGCGGCGAATCGTGAATGTGCATGGCGGTATTGTACTCCGCTCATCGCCAAACGCCAACACCGCCGTCGGTCAGCATCGCCATAATTTCTTCACCCCCTCCGTTGTTTCGTCAAACTAGCAATCCGGGTGGCGAGCATGGGCGCGACGTCGTGCGGATCGATTCGTACATCCAAGACAAACGGACCTCGAACATTTAATGATTCTTGCAATGCGTCCGCTATTTCGTTTTCCCGCGTGACGACGCGTCCGCGCGCGCCTTGGGCCTCGGCGAAAAGGGCAAAATTGGTCTCGGGTAGGCGTGTTTCGAGGGGCTCGATGCCCAAAGCCTGGAGTCCGTATTCGGTGAGCCCATAACGAGCATCATTCAAAACGATCCATATCGCGTGGGCGTCGTATTTCACCGCCGTATTGATTTCGTTGTTCATGAGCATCGCGCCATCGCCGCTGATGACGACAGCGGGGTTTGGGCTTTTCAGCGCCGCGCCGACGACCCCGGTGACGAAATGGCCCATCGAGCCAAATGAAGCACTCGTCCGATACCGATTTGGCGTCAAAAATCGCAAGGCGTGATTGGCCCACGCAAATGAGCTTCCCGACTCGGCCATGACGATGGAATTGCTCTGTTCGACGATGACGCGCTGGATTTCCTGCAAGAGAAAAGGGGTGCGGACCAAAGGTTCATCACGGGCAATGAGCACAGGCATGGGCGCGAGCGCGTGATTGTGACGAGTTTGGCGGGGCGCATCGATGGGCCATTGTTCGAGCAAATCTTCCATGAAAATACGAATTTGCGAAATAACTCCCAATGTATTGGCGTGCGGATAAGCGGAGCCGAAGGCGGACGGATCGATATCGACGTGAATGAATCCTTTGGAAGGGACCATTGCGGGATTCCAAAATGAACTGACTTCACCGAGGCGGCTGCCGAGCACGAGCAAGACCTCGGGGGCGAATGTTTGCATGTATTGCTGGACCGAAGGGTGGGCTCCAGCGCCAGAAACCCCGACGTAATGGGGGTCGTTTTCCGGAAAAAAACCTTTGGCTCGCGGGGTGGCGATGACTCCGCATCCGGTACGGCTGACGAAGGCCCGAATTTCATTTGTGGCATTTCGCGCTCCGTAACCCAACCACAAGCCAAAACGTCGGCCTGCCAGGCGCGAGACGACATCGCGTAATGCATTTTTCGAGGCCCGCAGTTCGTGCACCATAATGGGGGGAATCTCGAAGGGAGCATCTTCCGCATCCTGCAATGAGAGCGGCAAAGAAAGATGGGCCGAAAATCCCCCGGTTTGTCGAAAACCTACCTGCAATTGGGAGAAAATCGTGGGCAATTCTCGCGCGTCACAGATGATTCGCGCTACGTGAAACAATCTGCCCGCCGTAAATATCTCGACCGGCATGGTTTCGAATCCGGTTTCTTGCACGGCACCTCGACCGCGCATGGCGGGTGACGTCGTGCCCGACAGAAGTACGATCCGTCCTCCATCGGCTTTGGCTGCGGCAATACCGGTGAGCGCATTGTAAATGCCAGGACCCGTGGTCACGCAAATGGCGACGGGTTTGCCCGAGACCATTGACGCTTCGTGAGCGGCAAATGCGGCGCCTCCTTCGTGGCGAAAATGGCGGATACGTAATCCATTGCGACGTAGGGCATCGATGAGCGGCGCTATGCCTCCACCAATGATCGTAAAGACATCTTCAACCCCGAGATCGACCAACCCGCGCGCCAGTGACGCGGAAATGGTACTCGAGTTTTTGGTGGGGCAGCCAAACCCTGCGATTTCTTCCGTCACTGCCGATCTCCTCGGTTCGTACTCTCATTCATCTTGCACGGATTGGCGTCGTTCGTCCAGCCAACCGCGGGCTTCTTCTTCGGTATCGAAAAAACGTATGGGATTGTTCACATGACCGTAAAGCACTTCAGCTGCCCGAGCCATCATCGTGCCTATCGTTCGGAAATGAAACGTCGCGCCGACGACCGCGACTCCACGCAAAGGCGATGTGCCTTCCGGAGGACGTTCGACGGTTGCCAATCGTCCGTCGGCGGTGATGGATTGCAATTGTCGCACGTCGAAGATCAAAAAATGACGGCGCAATTGGCGCAGGAGCGGTTGGGCATCCAATCGCGATGCGCGTACCGTCTGGCCATCCACCGTGCCGAGATACGTGACATAGAGCGTTTCCGGCGGTTCAAACTGAAAGAGGACACGACCAGGGCGGCGCAATGAATCGAGCGTATCATTCGTACGCCGTGATTGACAAGGAGACGATTTTCGTGATTCAACACCGATACGCTCTCACGGTGGTTTTGATTCCCACGTTCACGGGAGATCCCTCATGCGTACGTCCGTCTCATTTCTCGTTGCTCCGGTTATGATCTTTGTTGGTTGTTCGTCGGATCCTCAATCGAACAATGGTGGCGCTGGTGGCTCGTCCGATGGCGGTGCTGGCGCCATTTCATCGAGCAGCAGTTCGGGGGCGGGTGGTGCATCGAGCTCGAGTAGCAGTGGGCAGGGTGGATCCTCGAGTTCGAGTAGCGGCGGACAAATGGGTAATGGTTTTTCGGCGTTCGTGTCGGCGACGTTGTACGACGAAATGTTTCCCAATCGCAATGCGCTCTATTCATACGACGCGTTGGTGGCCGCGGCAGATGCCTATCCTGTATTTGGCAATGAGGGGACGACGGACGATCGCAAGCGGGAGATTGCGGCGTTTTTAGCGAATATTTCGCATGAAACGACCGGTGGTTGGCCCACGGCACCCGGCGGCGCGCAAGCGTGGGGGTTGTACTTCACGCAAGAAGTCGGTTGTGAGACGGGAGCTTGCACGCAATACTGCGATGGGAGCAATGTGCAATATCCTTGTGCGCCAGGAAAAACCTACCATGGGCGCGGCCCCATTCAATTGAGCTGGAACTACAACTATGGTTTTGCGGGTGAAGCAATGGGTTTGCCCCTCCTGACCAATCCCGATCTCGTGACGTCGGATGGCGCCGTGGCCTTCAAGACCGGGATTTGGTTCTGGATCACGCCGCAGATGCCCAAACCTTCGTGTCACGACGTCATGGCGGGCAAATGGACACCAACAGGTGCCGATACTGCTGCCGGACGCTTGCCTGGGTTTGGCATGACCGTCAACATCATCAACGGCGGGCTCGAATGCAGCAAACCTACGCCGACGCAGGTCGAAGATCGCGTAAAGTTCTACCAGCGATATGCCCAGCTCCTCGGGGTCGATCCCGGACCGAACTTGTATTGCGATCAAATGCAGCATTATTGATTGCGTCGCGTTAACGTAATCGTGAGCTGAAGGGGAATCATGGAGCATGTTGTGTGCGGCCGCAGCGCGTGAGAGCACGGAATTGACGCTGGGCGAGTTGCGTGGCCGTCGAAATCCACTATGGTCCGCGCATGACAACGTTCGGGACCGAGCGCCGAGCAGGCCCGCATCGCGTGACGATGGAGTTGCCGGATGTGTTGTATTTACAGCTCGAGGGTGACGTGGACGTCGAGCATATGAAGGTTTTTCTCGGGGCGGTTGCGGAATTCCCGGCTGAGGTGCATGTGCTTCGGGATGCCCGAAAATCGCGGCTGGTGACGGCATCGGCGCGCGAATACATGATGAAGCAAATGCCCAAGGGAAAAGTCGTATCATTCATTAGTTTTGGGGCACCTTTTCAGGCCCGGACGGTGATAACGATGTTGGCTCGGGCGATTCGGTTATTGAATAAAGATTCGCCCATCGTTGGATTTACGAACACCGAAGGCGAGGCGCGGG